>CANOFI010000107.1 GCA_947565255.1 uncultured Lachnospiraceae bacterium | reverse complement strand
GGTGGAGTATTTTGTGTCCTACTACGACTACTACCAGCCCGAAGCCTACGTCCCGTCCAGCGACACCTACATTGCCAAGGATTCCTCCGTCAACGACGAGATCGACAAGCTGAGGCTTTCAGCCACAGCGTCTCTGTCCGAGCGCAGAGATGTCATCATCATTTCCAGTGTATCCTGCATATATGGCATTGGAAGCCCGGACGATTATCAGAATATGCTGATTTCCCTTCGTCCGGGGATGGAAAAGGACAGGGATGAGGTGATTCATCAGCTCATCGACATCCAGTATACGAGAAATGAGATGGATTTCAGGAGAGGAACCTTTCGGGTGCACGGCGATGTAGTGGAAATATATCCGGCAGATTACACGGACACCGCAGTAAGGGTAGAATTTTTTGGTGATGAGATTGACCGGATTACGGAAATAGACGTGCTGACAGGGGAGATCAAGAGACTTCTTGAGCATATTGCAGTCTTTCCGGCCTCTCACTATGTGGTGCCGCAGAGCAAGATTCTGCAGGCAGCGCGGCAGATTGAAGAAGAGCTGGAAGAGCGGGTAAAATATTTTAAGAGCGAGGACAAGCTTCTGGAAGCCCAGCGGATTGCCGAACGAACAAATTTTGATGTGGAGATGATGAAGGAGACGGGATTCTGCAGCGGCATTGAGAATTATTCCAGGCATTTATCCGGTCTTGCGCCCGGCCAGCCACCCTATACGCTAATTGACTATTTTGGAGATGAGTTTCTGATAATCATAGACGAGTCGCATATTACCATTCCGCAGATAAGGGGCATGTTTGCCGGAGACCAGTCGCGGAAGACAACGCTTGTGGATTACGGGTTCCGCCTCCCATCGGCCAAGGACAACCGGCCGCTCAATTTTGAAGAATTTGAGAGCAAGATTGACCAGATGCTCTTTGTGTCTGCGACGCCGAATGTGTATGAGGGCGAACATGAATTGTTACGGGCGGAACAGATTATCCGGCCTACCGGGCTGCTGGACCCGGAGATTTTTGTACACCCGGTGGAAGGACAGGTAGACCACCTGATTGGTGAAATCAAGAAGGAGACCGCCGGAAAGCACAAGGTGCTGGTGACAACACTGACGAAGAAAATGGCGGAGGATTTGACGGATTATATGCGGGAGGCCGGCATCCGGGTGCGTTACCTTCATTCCGATATTGATACGCTGGAGAGGCAGGAAATCATCCGGGATATGCGGCTGGACGTTTTTGATGTGCTGGTTGGAATCAATCTGCTCCGGGAGGGTCTGGATATTCCGGAGATTTCTCTTGTGGCGATTCTGGATGCGGACAAGGAGGGATTTCTGCGTTCTGAGACATCCCTGATTCAGACGGTAGGCCGGGCGGCCCGAAATGCACAGGGGCATGTCATCATGTATGCGGACGGCATGACGGATTCCATGCACAATGCGATTTCCGAAACAAAACGGCGCCGGACGCTGCAGGAGCAGTACAACAAAGAACATGGAATCACGCCGGCAACCATTCAAAAATCCGTCCGGGATATTATCCGCATTTCTAAGGAAATTGCGAGTGAACAGGTGCGCTTTGAAAAGGATCCGGAGTCGATGGACAGAAAAGAACTGGAGAAGTTAATCAAAAAGATAGAGAAACAGATGCGTCAGGCAGCAGCAGAATTAAACTTTGAGGCGGCCATGGAGCTGCGGGATAAGATGACAGAATTAAAAAAGATGCTGGCGGATTCAGAAACATAAAGAGAAGGAGTTTCATAACAGCAGGGAATGTATGGAACATGTGTTCTGCACCGCGCAGAACAAGCTTGTGAAGGACAGGCATTGCGGAGAAAAATAAAGTCTGCCTGGAAAGGCATGAAGAAAAACAGAATGGATACGCTTTATTATGAACAGCCCCATTTTTAAAAATGAATGCCATGGTCGGATATTTTACGCAAAAGCTCCGCCTGGCTCGCCGGCTGCGGAGATAAAGAAATATTTACAGAGAGGAAAGAAGGATATGGCAAGTAAAGAAATTGTAAGGCAGTATATAAAAATCCGGGGTGCCGGAGAGCACAATTTAAAAAATATAGATGTAGACATTCCAAGAAATGAATTTGTGGTTTTAACAGGCTTAAGTGGTTCAGGCAAATCCTCACTGGCATTCGATACCATTTATGCGGAAGGACAGAGGCGTTATATGGAATCGCTGTCTTCCTATGCGAGACAGTTTCTGGGGCAGATGGAAAAGCCGAATGTCGAGAGCATCGAAGGTCTTTCGCCTGCCATATCCATTGACCAGAAATCGACAAACCGCAATCCTCGTTCGACAGTCGGGACCGTGACGGAGGTATACGATTATTTTCGTCTGTTATATGCAAGAATCGGGATTCCCCATTGTCCGAAGTGCGGAAAAGAAATCAAGAAGCAGACGGTAGACCAGATGGCAGACCAGATTATGGAGCTTCCTGAAAAGACGAAAATTCAATTGTTAGCGCCGGTTGTCCGGGGGAAAAAGGGACGGCACGAGAAGGTTCTGGAGCGGGCCAGAAAGAGCGGATATGTCCGGGTGATGATTGACGGGAATCTGTATGAATTATCAGAGGAGATTGCACTGGACAAAAATATTAAGCATAGCATTGAGATTGTGGTAGACCGTCTGATGATTAAGGAAGGTATGGAACGGCGTCTGACAGACTCCATTGAAAATGTGCTTGCCCTGGCCGGAGGGCTGTTAGTTGTCGACATTGTGGATGGGGACAGCATGAATTTCAGCCAGAGTTTTTCCTGCCCGGACTGCAATATCAGCATAGACGAGCTGGAGCCTAGGAGTTTTTCTTTCAACAACCCATTTGGTGCATGTCCGGACTGCTTTGGCCTGGGATATAAGATGGAATTTGACGAAGATTTGATGATACCGGACAAAAGTCTGAGTATCGAGGGAGGTGCGGTAACAGTCATGGGCTGGCAGTCCTGCACCGACCCAAAGAGTTATACCCATGCAATCTTAGAAGCATTGGCCGAAGCATATAAGTTTGACCTTTCAACTCCCTATAACCAGCTTTCGGAAGAAGTGCAGGATATGTTTATTAATGGGACAAAAGGCCGGGAGGTCAAGGTGCATTATAAGGGACAGCGCGGAGAAGGTATTTACGATGTGGCATTCGAGGGCTTAATCCGCAATGTCCAGCGGCGTTACCGGGAAACCGCGTCTGATACGATGAAGCAGGAATACGAGGAATTCATGCGTGTCACACCCTGCAGACTCTGCAAAGGCCAGAGACTGAAAAAGGAGAGTCTTGCGGTGACCGTATGTGATAAAAACATTTTTGAGGTCACGGATATGTCGGTCGGCAAATTGTCTGAATTTTTGGAACAGTTGGAATTAACAAAACAACAGATACAAATCGGCGGACAAATATTAAAAGAGATTCGCGCAAGAATTGGATTTTTGAGGGATGTGGGTCTGGAATATCTGACTCTGACGCGGGCTACCGGAAGCCTGTCCGGCGGAGAGGCGCAGCGGATCCGTCTGGCGACGCAGATAGGCTCGGGACTTGTGGGGGTTGCCTATATTTTGGATGAGCCCAGCATCGGTCTGCACCAGCGCGACAATGACAAGCTGCTGGCAACGCTGAAGCATCTGAAGGACCTGGGCAATACGCTGATTGTGGTGGAACACGATGAAGATACGATGTTTGCTGCCGATTATATTGTGGACATTGGGCCGGGTGCCGGAGAGCATGGAGGAGAAGTGGTTGCGGTGGGAACCGCGCAGGAGATTATGGACACGCCGGGTTCCATAACCGGTGCATATTTGAGCAGGAAAATCCAGATTCCGGTTCCAAAAGAGCGGCGCACACCGGGCGGATGGCTCACGGTGGAGGGAGCGGCGCAGAACAATCTGAAAAATATTACGGTAAAATTTCCATTGGGAATTATGACCTGTGTGACAGGCGTGTCCGGTTCCGGAAAAAGTTCTCTGGTCAACGAGATTCTTTACAGGCGGCTTGCGAAAGAGCTGAACCGTGCCAGGACCATTCCGGGTATCCATAAAGGGATGAAAGGAATCGAACAGCTCGATAAGGTTATTAACATAGACCAGTCGCCGATTGGCCGTACCCCACGTTCCAATCCGGCAACCTATACGGGCGTTTTTGACCAGATCCGCGATTTGTTTGCCTCGACGCCGGATGCCAAGGCCAAGGGGTATAAAAAGGGCCGTTTCAGTTTCAACGTTAAGGGAGGACGCTGTGAGGCGTGCAGCGGCGATGGAATTATCCGCATTGAGATGCATTTTCTGCCGGATGTCTATGTACCCTGCGAGGTATGCGGCGGTAAGCGGTATAACCGTGAGACGCTGGATGTACATTACAAAGGAAAAAATATTTATGATGTATTAGAAATGACCGTGGAAGAGGCAGTTACATTTTTCGAAAATGTACCGTCCATCAGGCGGAAAATAGAAACCCTGAATGATGTGGGGCTTTCTTATTTAAAACTGGGCCAGCCATCCACAACCCTGTCCGGCGGGGAGGCGCAGCGGATTAAGCTGGCGACGGAGCTTAGCAAACGCGGTACCGGAAAAACGATTTATATTCTGGATGAGCCGACAACCGGCCTTCATTTTGCCGATGTGCATAAGCTGGTGGAAATCCTCCGCCGTTTGTCTGACGGGGGGAATACGGTTGTGGTTATTGAACACAATTTAGACGTAATCAAGACAGCCGATTACATTATTGACATTGGACCGGAGGGCGGAGACAACGGCGGAACGGTAATCGCCAGCGGCACACCGGAGCAAATCAGCAAAGTAAAAAAATCATACACCGGAAAGTATATAAAAAAATATTTGTCCCGGAACCCAAAAGAGGTATCATAACGTCCGTTTTGCGGGCAGGCATATGCTTCGTATGGGGAATAAAAGCATACAAAACAAGTCTCTCATAAGCGAGAGACTTGTTTCATTCAAAAAAAGGAGATGTATAATAAAGGTAAAATCAATGAAAAGAGGGAGTGTGGCACAAGTTGTGATGGGACTTGTGCCACGTGAGTTATGAAAATATATCAACTAAGTCGAATTAGCTAATACATTACAAAGGATAAAGCGTATTCGTGACAGTTATATGGTTAAAATGTGAAAAAAATGTGTATTTCCTTAAAAAAATGATTTGTGAAAAGTAAATGAAAAAGAAGACAAAACAAAGTGTTTTTTATTAATTATCATGTTTTCAAAGAAAAAAGGAAATAATGTTTTACTTTTACAGGAAATGTGATATAATCTTATAATAGAGTTTTAGAAAGACTGGAACAGAATGGAAAAGAAAATTTGCATAATTGAATAAGGATTTTATTAAGATAGAAAAAGATTATTGAGGTGCGCTATGGAACAATACGTGATTAAAGGTGGAAATCCTTTGGCAGGTGAAGTGGAAATAGGCGGAGCAAAAAATGCGGCGCTTGGCATTGTGGCGGCTGCAATTATGGCGGATGAAACCGTAATGATTGAGAATCTTCCTGATGTTCAGGATATTAATGTGCTGCTGCAGGCGGTAGAATGTATTGGTGCAATTGTCAACAGAGTAGACGCGCATACGGTAAAGATTAATGGGAGCCATATCGGCAACCTGTGCGTGGATAATGAATATATTAAAAAAATCCGGGGTTCGTATTATCTGGTCGGAGCCCTGCTTGGAAAATACAAGCATGCGGAAGTAGCCCTGCCGGGTGGATGCAATATCGGAAGCCGTCCGATTGACCAGCATATCAAAGGGTTTGAGGCGCTGGGCGCCACGGTGGATATTGAATACGGTTTATTTATTGCGGAGGCACAGAATTTAAAGGGCAGCCATATCTTTTTGGACATGGCCAGTGTCGGTGCAACGATTAATATTATGCTTGCCTCGGTTTTGGCTGAAGGTAGAACAATTATTGAAAATGCTGCGAGGGAGCCTCATGTTGTTGATGTAGCCAATTTTTTGAACAGCATGGGAGCCAATATTAAAGGCGCCGGTACGGATGTAATCCGTATCAAAGGGGTGTCATCTCTCCATAAAACGGAATATTCTATCATTCCGGACCAGATTGAGGCCGGAACCTTTATGTTTGCTGCTGCAGCAACCAAAGGGGATATCATGATAAAAAATGTGATTCCAAAGCATTTGGAAGCGGCTGTTGCAAAGTTAATTGAGATGGGTTGTGAGGTTGAGGAATTTGATGATGCCATGCGTGTGGTTGCATCCAGGCGTTTAAAACAGACGCATTTGAAGACGCTTACATATCCGGGATTTCCTACGGATATGCAGCCGCAGATTTCGACTACGCTCGCGCTGAGTAAGGGAACCAGCATTGTGACAGAAAGTATATTTGAAAACCGTTTTAAATATGTCGATGAACTGGTAAGAATGGGTGCAAAGATAACGGTAGAAGGTAACACTGCAATTATCGAGGGCGTCGATAAGCTGACGGGTGCGAGGGTCAATGCGCTGGATTTGCGTGCCGGGGCTTCTCTTGTAATTGCCGGTCTTGCGGCAGAGGGAATTACAGTTGTAGAGGATATCATTTATATACAGAGAGGATATGAGCGGTTTGATGAAAAGCTTCGTTCGCTCGGAGGACAGATAGAGAAGGTATCCACAGAAAAAGAAATACAGAAGTTCAAGCTGATGGTTGGATAATGCAGTATCTGTTGTTGCCATAAGCATATATGTGCAGAAGAAAGGAACTGTTACAGGAAACACAGAGTTGGTGTTTTCTGTAACAGTTCCTTCATTTTATATCCAATATTATAAGCGGTAAAAGAAAAGGTTCCCTATACCAGATCTTCAATCGTAATAGAAAGCTCTTTTGACAAATCAATGTAGGTCTCCCCGACCTTAACCATTGGCTTTGACAGCCGTCCCGGATTAATCATGATAACTTCGCCGACTTCTCCGTTTGACAAAAGAACATTGTTGTTAATATAGGCGGAAACAATCCGCTCAAGGAAGGTTAAAATATACTGCGGCGCATATTTTTGCAGCCCCTCTTCCTCAAAAATGGCAATCACCTTAAACGGACACTGAGGCCCCCGGTATACACGTGCCGCTGTCATGGCATCATATACGTCTGCAATTGCAACAATTTTGGCAAATTCGTCAATTTCACCCGAGCGAAGCCCGTTGGGATAGCCGGTACCGTCACAGCGTTCATGGTGCATCAGGGCAGAATTTAAAACGTGTTCGTCAAAATTCTGTCTGGACAGTGTTTCGTATCCGCGTAACGTGTGGGTTTTGACAAGATCAAATTCTTCTGATGTAAGCCTGCCGGGTTTTTTAATAATCTCATCGGGGATACTCAGCTTGCCAATATCATGAAGAAGACCGCATAAAGTCAAAGTATCCGTATCCTCTTTGCTGAAATGCAGCCATTTTGCCATAATACGGCAAATCAGTGAAACGTTGATACAGTGTGCATAAGTGGAATCGTCATACTGGCGCATATTATGTATCATATCAAAAACTTCAATACTGGTAGCATTTGGATCCACCAGGGTATCTGTCTGGTTTAGCAGTGCTGCCTCATCAACTGGTCCGTCTTCACCGTCCAGAAGCTTCTGCATGGAGTCCTGCAAAGAATTCACATTTTCTGAAAAATTCTTCCGGAACTCCTTAAATTCCCGGCTGTTTACGACTCGTTCAGAATAACTGGAGGGTTGTGGAATCACATCCGCAGTTTTATCAAGCACATTAATACGCTGGATGGAGTAATATTCCA
>CANOFI010000106.1 GCA_947565255.1 uncultured Lachnospiraceae bacterium | reverse complement strand
GAGTGTCGAATTAATTTTAATAAAATAGTGGCATATATGGATATGCTTGAAGAATTGAGTACAAGGGTTGGTGAGCCGGTTACAAAACATCTGGACGGTGAAATATGGGAGTTAAGACCGTTGAGAGACAGATTTCTTTATGCATATTATAAAGATAACAAGTTTATCATGCTTCACCACTTTGTAAAAAAGACACAAAAAACGCCAAAACGTGAAATAGAACAGGCGAAAAGAAAGTTACAGGATTATTTGGAAAGGAATGAATAATATGACTACATGGAACGAGTTAAAAAAGAATTTATCTATTAATCAGGAAGAGCAAAATGCGATTGAACTCGAAAAAGACCTGATTCGAACAATGATATCTATTCGTGAGGAAAAGGGGCTCACGCAGTCTCAATTAGCCGAACTGTGCAATGTCAAACAGCCTGTCATTGCGCGGATGGAATCGTCAGTCCATTCTCCACAGATTGACAGCCTTTTGAAGATTTTAACCCCTCTGGGATATACGTTACAGATTGTACCCATAAATAAAAAATAATATCTTACAGATGATGCTTTCATGTGATTTCAGTATGTCAAAATCGCTCCTCACTCCCAAATCATGTTCTCACGGAATGCGCAGTATAGCGCATTCCTAAATCGTGAATCGTAACTAAGGAAGCTCCATGTACAGGAAATTTAAAATTGGGGGTTGCATATTATACAAAAAAGATGTATAATTATTCACAATTACGAATGCATTTTAAGTATTTGCAGGATTCTTATTTCACAATCACCTGAAGTGTATTTTTATGAAAAGGAGAGAAAAAAGAATGATTAAAGCAGGGATTATCGGCTCAACAGGATATGCAGGAGGAGAACTGGTCCGGCTGCTGCTGGGGCATAGAGAGACAGAAATTGTATGGTACGGTTCCAGAAGCTATGTCGATAAAAAATATTACCAGGTATACCAGAACATGTTCCAGATTGTGGATGCGGTCTGTCTGGATGACAATATGGAAGAACTGGCGCAGCAGGCAGATGTCATATTTACGGCGACTCCGCAGGGATTATGCGCTTCTTTGGTGAATGAAACTATTTTAGCAAAGACAAAAGTGATTGACCTGAGCGCAGATTTCCGGATTAAGGATGTAAAGGTTTATGAAGAATGGTATAAAATAGAACACAAAAGTCCGCAGTTTCTTGAGGAGGCTGTATACGGTCTGTGTGAGATAAACCGGGAAGCAGTAAAAAAGGCAAGACTTGTCGCCAATCCGGGCTGTTATACGACATGCAGCATTTTGACCATATACCCGCTGTTAAAAGAAGGTCTGATTGACGCGTCCACGATTATTGTAGATGCAAAAAGCGGAACGTCCGGCGCGGGCAGAGGTGCAAAGACAGATAACCTGTTTTGTGAGGTCAATGAAAATATGAAAGCCTACGGTGTGACAAGCCACAGACATACGCCGGAAATTGAAGAACAGCTGGGGTATGCGGCGGGAGAACCGGTATACATCAGTTTTACTCCACATCTTGTGCCTATGAACAGGGGAATTCTGGCGACGGCGTATGCAACACTGAAGCCGGGAGTGACCCAGGAACAGGTCAGGGCGGCATATGATAAATATTATGAAAAGGAAGCATTCATCCGCGTTTTGGACCAGGATGTCTGTCCGCAGACAAAATGGGTGGAAGGAAGCAATTATGTGGATATAAATTTTAAGATTGACAAAAGGACAAACCGCGTCATTATGATGGGAGCCATTGATAATCTTGTAAAGGGCGCCGCGGGGCAGGCCGTACAGAATATGAACCTGATGTTTGGTTTGAAAGAGACCATGGGACTGGAACTGGTTCCGGTATTTCCATAAGCAGATTTGGAGAAAACTATGATTAGGAACATGCAGATAACAGACTATCAGCAGCTGTATGAATTGTGGCAGCGCATTCATGGCCTTGGTATTCGGAGTGTGGACGATTCCAGGGAAGGAATTACACGGTTTATAAAGAGAAATCCGACAACCAGTTTTGTCGCGGAAAAGGACGGGACGGTTATCGGAAGCCTGCTGTGCGGACATGACGGCAGACAGGGCTATTTTTATCACGTATGCGTGGACGAGGCATACAGGCGGTACGGATATGCAACTGGTATGGCGGAACGGGCGCTGGGGGCATTGAAGCAGGAAGGAATCAGCAAAGTCAATCTGATGGCGTTTGTCAAAAATGAAATCGGCAACCAGTTCTGGCGGGAAAAAGGCTGGACGATGCGGGACGATTTGAATGTATATGAGTACAATTTAAATGAAAAAAACGTAGTTGTCTTTCAGCCGTGAGAACGGAAAGTGTGATGCTTCACTCAAATTTATGCATTTATACATACAATTCGTACAATTTAAAAATGTGCAAAGGCATGAGGCATTTTGATACCAGAAGGATGGCAGAAAAGGAGGATGATTTGAATGAAAGAAGTGCAGGGAGGCGTCACTGCGGCGCAGGGTTTTATGGCAGCGGTTGCAGAGGCAGAAATTAAGTATAAAGACAGGAAAGACATGGCGCTTGTATTTTCCAAAGTGCCGGCGGTGTCGGCAGGAGTATTTACCACCAATATGGTAAAAGCGGCGCCGGTTTTGCGGGATATGAGGCTGATAAAGGAAAAAGAAAAGGCGCAGGCGGTCGTTTTAAACAGCGGCATTGCCAATGCCTGCACCGGAAAGGAAGGCGATGAGGCCAACGAATATATGGCACAGCAGACCGCAGACGTGCTGGGAATTGAAAAAGAGCTTGTACTGACCGCTTCCACGGGCGTAATCGGTATGCAGCTTCCAAAAGAAAAGTTACAAAAGGGCGCGCTTTTATTAAAAGAAGGCTTGAGTGATTCCATCGAGGCGGGCACAGAGGCGGCAGAGGCCATTATGACGACGGATACGGTGTCAAAGCAGTGCGCAGTACAAATAACAGTCGACGGAAAAACGGTCACGCTGGGCGCCATGACAAAGGGCTCCGGCATGATTCATCCGAATATGGCCACAATGCTCTGTATACTGACTACGGACGCATGCATTTCCAAAAAAATGCTGCAGAAGGCGATGAGTGCTGTTGTAAAGGATTCGTTTAACATGATTTCCGTAGACCGGGATACCTCTACAAATGATACGTATGCGGCGCTGGCAAACGGTCTTGCCGGGAATAAAGAAATCTGCGAAGAAAATGAAGATTATAAAACATTTCTGGACGCTTTGCTGTATGTGTCCAAAAAGCTCGCCATGAAAATGGCCGCAGACGGAGAGGGAGCGACGAAGCTCATCGAGGCGCAGGTAAAGCATGCGCCGGGTGACGAGGAGGCACGGATGCTGGCAAAGTCGGTGATTACGTCAAACCTTGTAAAGACGGCCGTTTACGGAAGTGATGCAAACTGGGGAAGGATTCTCTGTGCCCTTGGTTATTCCGGGGTAAACTTTGATCCGGAAAAGGTGGATTTGTTTATTGAATGCGAGGGCCGGGAACGCCTGCAGCTGGTAAAGGACGGGCTTGCAGCGGATTACAGCGAGGAGGAGGCATCAGAAATATTGTCGGCTAAGAAAGTTACGGCGGTTGCAGATATGAAGGCCGGAACTGCCGAGGCTGTCGCATGGGGCTGTGACCTTACCTATGAATACGTGAAAATAAACGGAGATTACCGCTCATAGAAATGTGTGAAACGAAAGGAATGAATAGAAACATGGGAATTGGAATGGAATTATGGCTGGAAAAGGCGCAGGTGCTGATTGAGGCGCTGCCCTATATCCAGCGGTTTAACGGAAAGACAATTGTAGTAAAATACGGCGGAAGCGCCATGGTGGATGCAGAACTGCAGAAAAATGTCATCAAGGATGTAGCGTTGTTAAAGCTGGTTGGCTTCCGGCCGATTATCGTCCATGGAGGAGGAAAAGAAATCAGCACATGGGTAAAAAAGGCCGGCATGGAGCCGAAATTCATCAATGGGCTGCGCGTCACGGACGAGCAGACAATGGAAATCGCAGAAATGGTGCTCGGAAAGGTGAACAAACGTTTGGTTCAGATGATGCAGAGCCTGGGTGTCAATGCAGTCGGCATCAGTGGAAAAGACGGCGCGACCCTGCGCGTGACAAAAAAGCTGTCAAACGGGCAGGATATTGGGTTTGTGGGAGAAGTGGAGTACGTGGACACAGTGCTCATTGACACACTGCTGGATAATAATTTCGTACCGGTCATCTGTCCCATCGGCATTGACGACCAGTACCAGAATTACAACATCAATGCGGACGATGCCGCCTGTGCCATTGCCCGTGCGATGGAGGCCGAAAAGCTTGCATTTTTAACCGATATAGAAGGCGTCTACCGCGACCCGCTGAATCCCGATTCTCTGATTTCGGAACTGAGCATCACAGAGGCAAAAGAGCTTCTTGAAAGCGGAAATGTCGGGGGCGGCATGCTGCCTAAAATCCAGAACTGCATTGACGCCATTGAAAACGGGGTGTCCAGGGTGCATATTCTGGACGGGCGCATTGCGCACTGCCTGCTGCTTGAATTTTTTACAAATAAAGGAATTGGAACGGCTATTTTAAGTGATTCGGAAGAGAGGTATTACAATGAATAGTGCAGAACAGTATATGGAAAATGCAGAAAACGTTCTGCTGCATACGTATAACCGCTATCAGATTGTGCTGGAAAAAGGCGAGGGCGTTTATTTATACGATATAAACGGAAAAAAATATCTGGATTTTGCAGCGGGCATTGCGGTACAGTCGTTAGGCTATGGGCATAAGGCCTATAACGAGGCGCTGAAGGGACAAATCGACCTGCTCTGCCATACGTCCAATCTGTTTTATAACAAACCGGCTGCAGAGGCGGCACAAAAGCTTGCGAAGGCAGCGCAGATGGACCGCGTATTTTTTACGAACAGCGGGACAGAGGCCATTGAGGGTGCCGTGAAGGCAGCAAGAAAATACGCGTACATAAAAGACGGCAGTACGGATCATGAAATCATTGCGATGCAGCATTCTTTCCATGGAAGGAGCATGGGCGCCCTGTCCGTAACCGGAAATGTAAAATATCAGGAGCCGTTTAAGCCACTAATCGGCGGAATCCGGTTTGCCGCATTCAATGATTTTGACAGCGTGACGGCGCAGATAACGGATAAAACCTGTGCCATTCTTATGGAAACCGTACAGGGGGAAGGCGGTATTTATCCTGCTGAGAAAGAGTTTCTGAAAAAAATAAAAGCCATCTGTGAAGAAAAGGACATTCTGCTTATATTGGATGAAATCCAGTGCGGAATGGGCCGGTGCGGCAGTATGTTTGCCTGGCAGGATTACGGCGTGAAGCCTGACATAATGACCTGTGCAAAAGCGCTTGGATGCGGGGTTCCGGTCGGAGCCTTTGTCATGACGCAGAAAGTGGCGGACCAGTCATTGATGCCGGGCGACCACGGAACGACTTACGGTGGAAATCCGCTGGTGTGCGCGGCTGTGAGTAAGGTATTTGATATTTATGAGCAGGAGCATATCCCTGAAAATGTGAGGACAGTCGGGGCATATTTGGAGCAGAGGTTAGGTGAGCTTGTACAAAGCAGTTCCTTTGTGCTGGAAAGGCGCGGAAAAGGCATGATGCAGGGACTCGCTCTTGCAGAAGAAAAGCCGGCAGGTGATGTGGTAAAACAATGCTTAGAGGCAGGCCTGATTGTCATTACGGCCGGCGGGAATGTGCTTCGTTTTGTGCCGCCCCTTGTCATAAAAAAAGAACATGTGGATGAAATGATGGATATATTAGGGGAATGCTTAAAATAATCATCGCTGTGTTTAAATAAAATTGCTGTTTTATAAAAGTGTCTGGGGAATAGAAAGCTTCCTCTCTGGCAATAATTTGAAGTAGGTAATTGCGAAACGGCCAAATTGTATCAATTGTGCATTTAATATCGACAATTTTATTCTCTGGTAAGGATGAAAACAGAATGCACAGTCAATGCAGGGAATTGGACGCTCAATTATTGAAAAGAAAAAAGTCAGAGAGGAATTTTTTATGGGATGGTTAATTGCACTGATATCCGGCGCACTGATGAGCATTCAGGGTGTATTTAACACAGCGCTGACAAAGAGCAGCAGCCTTTGGACGGCAAACAGCTTTGTACAGTTTACGGCATGGATTGTTTGTATGATAGCCTGGTTTTTTACCGGGCGCAAATCATTTGGAGAACTTTGGCAGGTGGATAATAAGCTTATGCTTTTAGGAGGTGTAATCGGGGCATTTATCACAATGACCGTCATAAAAAGCATGAATGATTTAGGACCTGCGCGCAGCGTGATGCTTATCGTTGTCTCCCAGCTGGTTGTGGCTTATGTCATAGAGCTGCTTGGCATATGGGGAGTGGAAAAGCAGCCCTTTGAATTTAGAAAAGCAATAGGAATGGCGCTTGCCATTGCAGGAATTATTATTTTTAAGTGGAAGTAATGCGGGACTCGGGCTGGAACAAATGTTCTGAAAAACAAATCCGGTTTTTGCCAAAATTTGTATAAAAAATAAGGAGAACCTATTGTAATTATAAAAAAAATTAGGTAAAATAAATATAATGTGATTTATTTTAAGTGACTTCATATTCTTAGAATGGAGAGAATATGATAAAAATGAAAAAAAGAATACAGGGTGTTTTGTTTCTCTTATGTATGGGAGTGTTTGTTTGCTTCGTTGGATGCAGCTCCCCGGAAACGTCTTCGGTTGAGCTGAAAAAGGCATCCGGCGGCGAGAATCGGGATAAGGCCGGAAAAAAAGAATCCGGAGGTATCGGGATTGAAAAAGGGGCTGCGGTATCCGGCGAAGCCGTTTCAGATGAGCCGGTTGTGGTTTATGTATGCGGGGCAGTCAATTGTCCCGGCGTGTATACACTGCAGGCTCCCGCGCGTATGGCGGATGCAGTGGCAGCGGCCGGAGGCATGACTTTGCAGGCAGACGGGAATGTATTAAACCTCGCGCAGTTTCTCACAGACGGCCAGATGATACGGATTCCGCTGCAAGGCGAGGTATCCGTACTGGCGGACCAGAATGGGGATGCAGCCGGAGAAACCCGGACGGAACAGTCCAAAGATGGCAGGGTGAACATTAATACGGCGGATTCTGCACAGCTTATGACGATTCCGGGAGTAGGACAGGCAAAGGCGGATGCGATTATCCGTTACCGCGAAGACCAGGGGAGGTTTCAGAAGGCGGAGGATGTCATGCAGGTGGAAGGAATCAAGGAAGGAAGTTTTTCAAAGATGAAAGACTACATTTGTGTGGAATAAAATGCCCGTATAAACATAACTGAGGTGGAAATATGGCAAAAAAGATTTTGGTAGTAGATGATGAAAAGCTGATTGTGAAGGGGATTCGTTTCAGCCTGGAGCAGGATGGCATGCAGGTGGACTGTGCCTATGACGGCGAAGAGGGATTTGAAATGGCCAGGGGAAACGAATATGACCTGATTTTGCTTGATCTGATGCTTCCCAAAATGGACGGTATGCAGGTTTGTCAGCAGATTCGGGAATTTTCCAATGTACCGATTATTATGCTTACAGCGAAGGGAGATGACATGGACAAGATTCTGGGGCTGGAATACGGCGCCGACGACTATGTCACAAAACCCTTTAATATATTAGAACTGAAGGCAAGAATTAAGGCAATCATGCGCAGAAGCAGTCAGGAAAAGGTTTCGGAAAAGCCAAAAGCCCAGGTAATTGAATCCTTTTTATCTGTCAGCGGTTTTGCCAAAGGGCATATTTCGGACCGCTCA
>CANOFI010000105.1 GCA_947565255.1 uncultured Lachnospiraceae bacterium | reverse complement strand
GTATAAAAAATATTGATTTCTGCATCGTTTGCACGTATAATGATAATAGCTGGAAAATAGTTGCAGAAAAGGAGATAGCAAACATGGCAAAAAGAGGTGGTTTTCCGGGCGGTATGCCGGGAAATATGAATAATCTTATGAAGCAGGCGCAGAAGATGCAGAAGCAGATGGAGGAGACGACAAAGCAGCTCGAGGAGATGGAGGTAACCGGAAGTGCGGGTGGCGGTGTTGTGGAAGTGACGCTGTCCGGCAAAAAGGAAGTCACGAAAGTGTCCATCAAAGAGGAGGCGGTAGACCCGGATGATGTAGAAATGTTAGAGGATCTTGTTATGGCTGCTACGAATGAGGCGCTCCGTAAGATGGAAGAAATATCTTCCGAGTCCATGTCCAGAATTACAGGCGGTTTGGGCGGTCTTGGAGGAGGCTTTCCGTTCTGATGGAATATTACAGCGGACAAATCAGCAAATTGATAGAGGAATTATCCTCCCTGCCGGGAATTGGGAGTAAGACAGCGCAGCGCCTGGCATTTCATATTCTGAATATGCCGGGCGAGCGTGTAGAGGAGTTAGCCGGTGCGCTTGTCAATGCAAGGAAAAATATCTGTTATTGTAAAGAATGCTATACGCTGACAGACCAGGAAATATGTCCGATTTGCAAAAATGACAGGAGAGAGCACGAGACCATTATGGTTGTGGAGACGCCGCGGGATCTGGCGGCCTATGAAAAGACTGGCAAGTATGAAGGGGTTTATCATGTGCTTCATGGGGCCATTTCTCCGATGCTTGGCATCGGTCCGAACGATATTAAGCTAAAAGAGCTGATCAGGCGGTTAGAGGGAGATGTAAAGGAAGTTATAATTGCCACCAATTCAAGTCTGGAGGGTGAAACAACAGCGATGTATATCAGCAAGCTCATAAAACCCACCGGAGTGAAGGTGACGAGGATTGCCAGTGGGGTTCCGGTCGGAGGAGACTTAGAGTGCATCGATGAAGTGACGCTGCTGCGTGCACTGGAGGGCAGGGTGGAATTATAAAAAATCAATAAAAAATACAATAGAGTATTGAAACTGTCGATAAATTGGCAAAGAACAGGAGGAAAGGAAAATGTTAGAAGCGTTAAAACAGCAGGTGTATGAGGCAAATATGGAATTGCCCAAAAGGGGACTTGTCGTATACACATGGGGAAATGTCAGCGGTTTCGACAAAGAAACCGGATATTTCGCGATTAAGCCCAGCGGAGTGGAATATGATGAGCTGAAGCCGGAGGACATGGTAATTATGGATTTGAACGGCAACAAAATTGAGGGGAAGTATAACCCTTCTTCCGACACGGCAACGCATATGGAATTGTACAAGGCGTGGCCTGAAATTGGCGGTGTCGTTCACACCCATTCCCAGTGGGCGACCCAGTGGGCGCAGGCAGGAAGAAGCATTCCAAGCTATGGGACGACCCATGCAGACTATTTTTACGGGGACATTCCATGTGCACGGAGCCTGACGCCGGAAGAGATTGAGGAAGCCTATGAAAAGAATACAGGACTGGTCATTCTTGAGACATTTGCAGACAAGAATCCGAAGTTTGTGCCGGGCGTACTTTGTACAAACCACGGACCGTTTTCCTGGGGAAAGGATGCGAAGGAGGCTGTGCACAACGCGGTTGTATTGGAGGAGTGTGCAAAAATGGCGTATTATACCGAATGCATCAATCCGAGGGTAGGGCAGATTCCGCAGCCGCTTATGGATAAACATTTCTTAAGAAAGCATGGAGAAAATGCATATTATGGACAGAAATAAATGGACAAAGTCCGTTTGCAGTTGTATAATAAAAGGGATAGACAACATATAAATTGGCGCCGCGCAGTGTGAACCACACAGCCGGTCAGTTAAAAGTCAGAAGAATAAATATAGGAGGAAGTATAACATGAAATTATTTGTTGACACAGCGAAAATCGAGGACATCAGGAAGGCAAATGACATGGGTGTAATCTGCGGTGTTACAACCAATCCGTCCCTGATAGCAAAAGAGGGAGGAAGAAGCCAGGAGGATGTATTAAAAGAAATTGCATCGATCGTGGACGGACCCATCAGCGGGGAAGTAAAGGCTACGACTGTAGATGCAGAGGGCATGATTGCAGAAGGAAGAGAAATTGCGAAGCTGCATCCGAATATGATTGTAAAGATTCCGATGACAGCAGAGGGATTAAAAGCGACAAAAGTGCTGGCAAAAGAAGGAATTAAGACGAACGTAACACTGGTATTTACTGCAAATCAGGCGCTTTTGGCCGCAAGAGCGGGCGCTACATATGTATCTCCGTTTTTAGGACGTTTAGATGATATTAACCAGCCGGGTATTGACTTAATCCGCGATATTGCAGAAATTTTCTCTATTCATGGCATTGAAACAGAAATCATTGCAGCCAGCATCCGTAATCCGATTCATGTGACAGACTGTGCTCTGGCGGGCGCAGATATAGCAACCATTCCATACGGCGTCATTGAGGCAATGACAAAGCATCCATTAACGACAGCCGGAATTGAGAAGTTCCAGAAGGATTATATTGCGGTGTTTGGCGAATAGATTTGAATAATAATAGGAGGATTTTTTGATGAGTAATATTGATGTAAAGTCCGTCAATGCGATCCGTGTGCTGGCGGCTGACGCAATTCAGAAGGCAAAATCCGGCCATCCCGGACTGCCGCTTGGTTCTGCTGCAATGGCATACGAGCTGTGGGCAAAACATATGAACCATAACCCAAAGAACCCGAAGTGGCCGAACCGTGACCGTTTTATTTTATCCGGTGGACATGGCTCAACTTTGTTATATTCTCTGTTCCATTTATTTGGATATGGAGATTTGCCGGTGGAGGAGCTGGCGCAGTTTCGTCAGGATGGTTCCCTGACTCCGGGACATCCGGAATACGGACATACCGTAGGCGTGGAGGCAACGACAGGACCGCTTGGCGCCGGGATGGGTATGGCTGTCGGCATGGCGATGGCGGAGGCACATCTTGCCAGCGTATTTAATGAGGAAGGCTACCCGGTTGTTGACCATTATACTTATGTGCTCGGCGGGGACGGCTGTATGATGGAAGGCATTTCATCCGAGGCATTTTCGCTGGCCGGTACACTGGGGCTTGGCAAGCTGATTGTCCTTTACGACTCCAATAAGATTTCAATTGAGGGAAGCACGGACATTGCATTTACAGAGGATGTCAAAAAACGGTTTGAGGCGTTTGGTTTCCAGACGCTGGTTGTCGAGGATGGCAACGATTTGGAAGAAATCGGCAGGGCAATTGAGGAGGCCAAAAAGGATACGACAAGACCGACGATGATTACGGTTAAGACGCAGATTGGATACGGCTGTCCGGCAAAGCAGGGAAAGGCAAGCGCGCACGGCGAGCCGCTTGGAGAAGAGAACGTAAAGGCTTTAAAAGAGAATTTAGGATTCCCGGCTGATAAGGATTTTTATGTGCCGGAGGATGTATATGCCAATTATAAGGCAATCACAGAGGAAAAAGGCAAGGCAGAAGAGGCATGGAATAAGCTGTTTGCAGAGTATTGTGCAAAATTCCCGGAAAAGAAGGCGCTTTGGGATAAGTACCACGATGTCAATGCCGCGGATGCCCTGATTGATGACGAGGCATTTTGGGCGTATGAGGATAAGCCGGATGCAACGCGTAACCTTTCCGGTATTATGATTAACCGCATCAAGGACATTCTGCCGAATTTTATCGGAGGTTCTGCCGATCTGGCACCGTCCAATAAGACCAATATGAAGGATGCCGGTGATTTTTCAAAAGAGAATTACGCGGGACGCAACCTGCATTTTGGTGTGCGTGAAATCGCGATGGCAGCTATCGGCAACGGACTTGCCCTGCATGGCGGACTGAAGCCGTATGTTGCGACATTTTTCGTGTTCAGTGATTACACGAAGCCGATGGCAAGACTGGCAGCGATTATGGGTCTGCCGCTGACCTATGTGTTTACTCACGACAGCATCGGGGTTGGTGAGGATGGTCCAACCCATGAGCCAATTGAGCAGCTCGCGATGCTCCGTTCCCTTCCGAATTTTGCAGTCTGGCGTCCGGCGGATGCAACGGAGACAGCGGCAGCATGGTATTATGCGATCAGCAACAAGACGACTCCGACAGGACTTGCCCTGACAAGACAGAATCTGCCGCAGTTAGCCGGTTCTTCTAAGGAAGCCTTAAAGGGCGCTTATGTGCTGGAGGATTCGGAGAAGGATGTGCCGGATGCAATTTTGATAGCCAGCGGTTCCGAGGTGGCTCTTGCAGTGGAAGCAAAGAAAGAGCTTGCGAAGGACGGAATGGATGTGCGTGTAGTCAGTATGCCGTGCATGGACATTTTTGAACAGCAGTCAGACGAGTACAAAGAGTCTGTACTGCCGAAGGCTGTGCGCAAGAGAGTGGCAATTGAGGCGCTGGCTGAATTTGGCTGGGGCAAATATGTTGGGCTGGACGGCGCTTACATTACAATGAAGGGCTTCGGCGCAAGCGCACCGTATTCAGTGCTCTTCCCTAAATTTGGGTTTACTGTGGAAAATATTGTGAAGACGACAAAAGCATTATAAAGGTTTACATAATGGGGTTATCGGGAATAACCGTTCCAATTCTATATATAGATACAATATCTGGTATATTACAACTATATATAGTATGTGGAGGCTGTTTCCCGATAACCCTGCATTTTTATGGAAAGAATGGAACAAGGAGAGCAGAAATAATGAAACGCACAAAATTTGTAATAGAGAAGGTAATTGCGGCCGGGACAGCGCTGGCGCTTTTGGCGGCCGGAATTAATTTTTTGCCGTCTCATGCCGAAAGAGGTTCCGGGGTATCAAAAAGCGGACTGTCACAGGCGGATGAAAACAGTGGGAAAAGGGAAGGCAGCGCAGAAGTTCCCGCACCGTGGAAAGTTATCGATTTTAACGGCGGTTTAAATGACCTGGTATGGGAAGAAAATGGTTTTGAAATTGTAAAATCAGACTATTCCTATGTGCAGAAAAAGCCATATCAGGTGGAGGAAGGTGAAAAAGTAGATGCTAATGGACTGGTTTATACAGGAGAGGATGAAAAAGCGGCTTATTATCGGGGACTGGTGTCGAACCAACCTACGACAAAATATGATGATGAAAAGGGAACTTACCTGCAGATGGGTGTAAAACGCAGGGTTCCTGCAATATACAAGACAAAACCGGCCGGCGTTTCGAATGAGCTGGAAGCAGCGGCGCTGGATGCGATGGTTCCCTGGGGGGTATCCGGCGGGTCGGCAGCGCTGATGCAGGAGGAATACATTGTCAGTTCTGAATTATGCTTTGACAATCCGCTGGCAGATGGGGAGTTTGCAGAGCAGGTGGAAGATAATGATGGTGTTACCATTTCTTACTGGCTGAAGGTGCCATTGGATGAGGAAGGCAGAGAAAAGCCATCCTGCATTCTTCGCTGGGAAACCTCCCGATATGCGGATGGCAGAAAAATACCTGTTGGAGAATTTCAGATTGATGCGGACGGCTCTCTGTACTGGACGGCGGATGCAAATGAATCTGTGAGCGCGGCAGCGGTTGTCACCAGTGCAGCTGTTCTGCCTGCAGATTCGGTAAAATCAGACGAAAAGGCGCTGCCTGGAGCGGACTGTAAAGACTGGCATCAGATAACAGTCCGTATCCATGCGGCAGGTGTGGAGGTATATGTAGACGGTGTAGCGGAAAACAGTTCACAGAACTGTGTGTTGTATGCCGGCTGGGATAAACAGGGGAAAGGAAAAAAATTGTCGGAGTGGCTGACGAAGGAATCCAGGCTGCATATTGGAGGGGGCGGTGTATTTGGCACGGCTTATGGGATGAGCGGCTCCAGCGAAGATTTTGCGCTGGATGACCTGCGGTTTTATAGTAAGGCGCTGTCAGAGGAAGAAATTGCAGGCATATACCAGAAGGATAAAAACAGGATGGAGGCTTTAAAGGATGTGACTGCCAGGGAAGCAGATTTGGCAGACCTTACAGATATTTCTGATGTGGAGCATGCGGTCAGCAGCGGTGTAGAGGAGATAGAGGGACATGGAGTTTATACAGTACATGTTGCGACAAATGGAAGAATGAAGTATACCACGGGCGCAAAAATAAACAATCCATTTGCAGGAAAAGAGATAGAGGGGGCGACGATTGGCTATTGGATTAAACAGGAAGATGCAGAAAAATCATCGGTTTTGCTGTTTATGGATGAGAAAAAAATGATTTATCACCCGAAGGGTTCTGTCGAGGAGGCTGCCTCTGTGCTTTATGCAGAAAATGCGGGAGAGGCTATTTTTGCAGAAGGGTATTCCAATGGAGGCGTCTGCAATAGTGTGCAGAATTTATATTATACAGCGCTTGGCAGTGAACAAAAAGAAAAGCAGCTTGCAAAAACGACCGAATGGACGTATATTACCCTGACGATGAACAATGCGGGAATTACCTATTATGTGAATGGCGAACCGCTGATTGATAAAAATACGGATGTGCCGTGCAGCCGATTTTTGGATGGATATTATCAGGTTTTGTCCAATGCAGACGACCCGTCTATGTTAAATGGACTGTTTGGAAGAACCAATAACCAGGGCGCGACATCACTTATGAAATTTTTGACGGCAGAGGATACGGCATTGTATCTTGGATATTATCCGACAAAGGGCATGATGAATAATCATGTTACTCCGGGGTGTGCGTTTGCGGGAATTCGGACGGTGGATGCGGCGCTCAGCGCAGAGGAAGTGAAAGAATTTTATAATCAGCGTTTTCAGGGACTGACAATCCCAACACAGAGACCGTCTGCCGGGCCGGCCGCGAGTGAACCCGTCAGCGGAAGCAGTGTGTCGGAGGCTCCAGAGGCGTCGGAGTCTGTTGTGACTGAAAGGCCGGAGAATAGCCTTAGGGGAGATGTAGACGGGGATAAACGGATTACATTAAAGGATGCGCAGCTGGTTTTAAAGGCAGCTTTGAATTTGGTCCGGCTGGATAAAAAACAAGAGAGCGCAGCGGATGCAGATGGGAATCAGAAGGTGGAATTAAAAGATGCACAGATAATTCTGAAGGCGGCGCTGAACCTGATACAGCTGTAAATGCTGTGAAGGTAGACAGCCGCATTTGACAAATGAAAAAATGATAAAAATTTATATAATCATACCCCCATATGTTGTTGTTGCATACAATATATGGGGGTGTGATTTTTATTTTGCAGCAAGAAATTCATTGATTTTTGCAGTCAGGGCGTCTGCATCCATGCCGTGAACCATAGCTGCATCTGCCAGTGATTCGCCCTGCGCGGAAGGGCAGCCGATACAATGCATTCCCGCCTCCATCAGAATCGGAATAACATCGGCATCAACGGCGATGATGTCTGAGATAATCATATCCTTTGTAATTTGTGCCATAATAAAAGACCTCCTTAAGTTTGCTGGTATTAGCTGTGCTGTTATGCATGCCTAATACATATATTGTTTCAATTATGAAAAAAAATATGCCCGCAGGGTATTTCTTTTTTGCATTTATTAGTATAGTATAATTTTGTAAAAGTTGCAAGGAAATTATTAGTAAATGGTCGATATAGAAGAAGATTATATGTTTTTTTATTGGTTCTTTTGAAAATCAGAACCGCTGTTTCAGAAGTGGATAAAAATTATATAGAAAGGATGGATAAGGTTCAGGATGACCGGATTAAGTTTAGTGGAATGAGCTGCCAGATCCCTGCATTTCGCGACGCCTTGCGGGAGTTTACTGTGTGGACGCGCAGAAGCACAGCGGGAATATCACGGATTTTGTTGGGGATGA
>CANOFI010000104.1 GCA_947565255.1 uncultured Lachnospiraceae bacterium | reverse complement strand
CAGCCAGACAACCTCTGTGTCCACGGCGTCTTCATTGTATACAGGCGCAAGACGGGCAATCTGCTGCGGCTCTAACAAAACCGTCTCCGGAAGGGTTATCTTCTTTATCTGTATTTCTTTCTCCGCTACAGATACCTGGCACCGAACCGTAAACTTCCCGCAATGTCCAGTCAGATACGCGGTTCCTTCTCCCACAGCTTCAATGATGACCTCGTCCAGCCCGGACAGATTGATGTGCTGTCTCACAATTTGAAATACGGATTCATTCGTGCTGCTCCACTCTAACTGTTTTTCGAGCAGTACCGCCGGATAGACAGCCGCATAGATATTGGTTTTCTGTCCCTTTGCCAGTCTGCATTCATATTGATTCAGATGGATTTCTGTTACCGGATGCTCCGGCTCCTTTTCAATCTGCACCGGACAGGAAATCGTACGGCCTCCGTTTATAAATGTCCCTAACACCGTCACCGTTCCGGCACGGTATGCGTGCACAATCCCATCCTCCGTTATACCGGCAATCCCGGCATTCATGGAACGCCAGCAGACCGGCTGGTTTTTAACCGTATCCGGGAGGACAACTGCCTTTTTTTCTCCCGCTTTCATGAACATATGTTCTCCCTGCAAATCTTCTAACGGGTCAATATACAACTCCTCTTTTTTCTTCTCAATCACTTCTATCTGGCAGGATACCCTTCTGCCCACATCCTTAGAAACGCCGGTTACAACTGCCGACCCGCACGCTTTTCCCCATACATGTCCCCGATGATTCACAACTGCAACATCCGGGTCAGAGCTTGTCCAGGTAAAGGCCGTATCCAGCATTCCATTTTCAAAATAATCCACCGGCAGTACAATAGGACGTAAGACACAGCCCTCTAACACATTTAAAATAATTTTATCTGCATTTAGAACAGCGTGCTGTGTTGTCAGACGTCCATTGTTATCAATCACCTGAATCCGGCATGACGCGCAGTTTTCCCCCTGAAGCTCTTCCTTTCTCAGGGAACATGCACCGCTTTTTTCTCTGTTTTTTTGCAATACTGCATAAATATCCGCAATTCCGGTCCGGACTGCACGCACCAGCCCCTTCTCCACTGTTGCAACTTCTTCATCTGTGGAATACCATACAACATCGTCCTCTGTATAAGCAGAATCCAGAATCGCCGGGACAAGCTGAATTGTCGCTCCCTCTTTTTCCCAGTTCTGAAAAGTAAATTTGTCTTCCTGTCCGACAACAAGTGGATACATATTAAAATTTAACGCAATGGACTGACTCATTTTTCCGTAACTCCTTTTTTCGCACAAATATCATTCAGGCAGCATTCGCTGCAATCTGGTTTCGTTCTGGCCGTACAGACCGCCCTGCCGTGATAAACCAGCCTGTGACAGAAATCACTTCCCTCTTCGGGCGGAATGATTTTCCAGAGCGCCATCTCTACTTTTTTAGGCTCCTTCACTCCGTCCACAAGCCCCATACGATTGACAAGCCGGATACAATGGGTATCGGTCACAATCGCCGGCTGTCCAAAAACATCCCCCATAATCAGGTTGGCGCTTTTTCTCCCGACTCCCGGAAGCTTTAACAGCTCCTCAAACGTATCCGGAACCCTGCCGCCATATTCATCCCGCAGCATCCTCATGCAGGCGCAGATGTCTCTCGCCTTGCTTTTTCCAAGACCGCAGGGCCGCACGATTTTCTCCACCTCTTCCTCCGGCGCATCGGCCAGTGCCTGCGCGTCCGGAAATTTTTCATATAATTTTTCAACTACGACGTTGACTCTTGCGTCCGTACACTGCGCTGCAAGACGCACGCTCACCAGCAGTTTCCATGCTTCATTATATTCCAGGGAACAGCCTGCATCCGGGTAAGCCTCTTTTAACCGTTCGATTATCTGTAATGCCAGGTCCTTTTTTTTCATACTGTACCTTCCTTTGTCTGAAATAACTCCAATAATGCTTCCTTTGTAAAAGCAGAGAAAGACATCTGGTCACCGGAAATGATTTTATCCGCCAGATCCTGCTTTTTTTCCTGTAATTTTAAAATACGCTCTTCTATGGTATGCTTCGCAATCAGCTTTATGACCGTTACCTGATGTTCCTGCCCGATGCGGTGCGTGCGGTCGGTTGCCTGGTTTTGCGCCGCCACATTCCACCATGGGTCATAATGAATGACAATGTCGGCCGCCGTCAGATTTAATCCCGTCCCTCCGGCTTTTAGTGAAATCAAAAACACATCGGCGCGGCCATCCTGAAACTGTTCCACAAGCTCTCTTCTTTTTGCCTTACCCGTACTCCCGGTCAGCTTCAGCGTACGGATTTTCTGCCTTTTTAACTGCTCCTCAAGGACATCCAGCATGGTTGTAAACTGGGAAAACAAGAGAATTTTATGGCCGCCCTCCATCGCGCTTGACACATATTCCATACAAACGTCAAGCTTTGCCGAGCCGTCTTTATACTCTTCGTAAAGAAGGGAAGGGTCGCAGCAGATTTGCCGAAGCCGGGTAAGCTGGGCCAGAATCTGCAGTTTGTTGTCCTGAAACTGCTTTTTCGAGCTTTTTTTCAGACTGTCTACAATCTGCGCCTCCATTGCCCTGTAAATGCGCTCCTGTTTTGTCTCAAATTTTGCATATACAACCTCCTCCACCTTGTCCGGCAGCTCGGTTAAGACATCCTTTTTCAGCCTCCGCATCAAAAATGGTGCAATCATCTTATGTATTCGTTCTAACGCATCCTTCTCCTCTTTCTCGCTTCCTTTTAAAATCTGTTCCTCAAAACGCTCCTGAAAGGTCTTATATTTGTACAGATATCCGGGCATCAGATATTCAAAAATGCTCCAAAGCTCGCTTAACCGGTTTTCAATCGGTGTTCCGGTCAGGG
Source organism: uncultured Lachnospiraceae bacterium (assembly GCA_947565255.1). GTDB lineage: Bacteria > Bacillota > Clostridia > Lachnospirales > Lachnospiraceae > JAAVZI01. Next base: position 4,970 of record CANOFI010000104.1, on the reverse strand, counting down.
CAAACCGGTTGCGGCTTTCAATTGCTTTTACGGCCTTTGCTGCCTGTGTGGACGGATTTTTAATGTACTGCGCCTCATCGATAATTTCGCACCCAAAACATTTGTTCTGATACAGCTCGATATCGCGCTTTAACAGGTCATAAGACGTAATCAGAACATGAAAAGACAAATAGCGTTCCAGAACTTTTGCCCGTTCTTCTGCCGTCCCGGCCACAATTCCCACGTTTATTGACGGTGCAAATTTTTCAAATTCAGCCTGCCAGTTATAAACCAAAGATGCCGGACATACAACCAGATGCGGGCCTTCCTTTTCCAGGCAGAGATACGCAATCATCTGCAGCGTTTTTCCCAGTCCCATATCATCCGCCAGTATCCCGCCAAATCCAAGCTGCGCCAGCGCGTATGCCCAGCGCACCCCTTCTTTCTGGTACGGCCTTAATTCTGCTTTTATTTCCTCCGGTACGTTTACGGACCGTTTTTTTACACTGTCAAATCTGTCCATCAGCGTCTGAAAGCCTTTATCCCGGTCAAACCTGATTTTCCCTGCGTTGTCCCGCGAAAGGGTGTCAAGATACAGGGCGCGGTACAGCGGAACCTGGACTTCGCCCGCCTTCAGCTGCGCCCTGCTTATCTGTAAATCTTCCTGCAGCTGCGCCAGCGTCTCCATACCCGAATTTTGTAAATTCAGCAATTCCCCGCTTTTTAATTTGTGATATTTTTTCTTTTGTTTATACAATTGCAAAATTTCAAGCAATTCGGAGGCCGGCATCTCCTGTACATCCCAGGATACCTGCAATAAATTCCCTTTCACGGACAAACCGGTCGTCACCCTGACCTGGTCCGCCATACGAATTTTCTTAAATTCATCTGAGGCATATACCTCGGCCAGATTCTGCAGCTGGCCAACGCCGTCCTCCACCAGGGCTGCCAGTCTGTCGTCATCATTTGCAAGAAGATACGCACTCCCGTCGCTGGTACGGTACGGAAAATACTGTGCAAGCAAAGTACGCATCTCATATTCCGTCCGGACATCCCGGTACGTCTCCGAAATAGCCGGCAGCTGCCTTAAATTGTGCTTCTTTTTTCCATATACCGCCTCTGCACGGCAGATAACGGAATCCTTCTCATCTAATTCCAGATATAGATTATAAATGCCCTCCTCAATCTGGTATTTCGAAAAATCAATACCGCTTAGCTCCACGTCCATATATTTCTGCATAATCGGCAGCAGGGTGGTACAAAAGGAGGTGTAATCTTTCTTCTGCAGTACCAGTCCGTCACGCCGTTTTGACGGATACAGATACCTGTCTGTACGGTCTTTTCGCAATACGTTTTTACACATCAGCGGCAGCACATTTTTCATTTCCCGGCAAAACTCTTCCGAACAGATGTAAATACAGCCTTTCCAGTATACATAATACTGGCTCACGCCCTCCAGCAAAATGATATCCGGCATGGTAAACGTCACGTTTCTCCCGGCTTTTTCGCCGGTTATTTTCACTGGAAGACACGGATCTTCCCATTTGAAAACCGCCGGTACCTTTTCACCCCGGGTGATTTCCTCCACATAAACATCCTGCGGATTTTCTGACCAAATCTGTATCAGTTTATCAAGCTGCGACGGTTCGAGCTCCAGGTTGCGACGGTTTGTGGATGGATAGTAATATCCGTATTGTTCAGCCGGAAAAGTCACTCCCATCAAAAAAGAAACGAGCGGCTGGCTTTGTTTGCAAAAAGCGGTCTGTGTATGTACAAATTCCAGGTTTTTCCCATATTTTACAAATTTCTGGGAACGGATATTTTCTACCAGACCCGAAATGGATTTTACCACATAGAACTGATGTCTGCCTATACGCAGGTCAATGTATTCTTTGTTTCTGTCGAGGTGCAGCGTGGTTTCCAGGCGCACATCCCCATCTGCAATTTCCAGACAGAATTTGTTTCGGTCCTCCAGCACAACTTCTGACATGGCGTCTAAAAGGGATTGTGATGTCTGAAAAAACGGCTGGTCTGTCACGCCAAAGGTTCGGCCGGATGAGGTCTTTACTCCTTCCAAGCTCTGTATAGATTTCAGCAGGCTCCTGTGCAGCAGGCCAGATGAAAAACCTGTAAATGGATTGTCTGAATCCACCTCTGTCTCACCCCACGTATCTTCTTCTGCTTCCACAAGAATTTGTTCTTCCTCACCAATCGGCTTTTTCATAAATGTGTCTAGTTCCGGCTCCTCCATACAAAATTCGATTTCCATAACAGCAGCGGCGGCATGCGGACAGATTTTCCCCTCTTCTAACCAATGAAAGCAGTTACAGTGGTAATCCTTTACAGCATACCCCTCCCCCGTATGTTCCACTTCTATCGCCGGCTTATACAGGGCACCATCCGGCATTTTTATTTCAAGCTGAAATTCGATGCTGTGTTCCGATGCTTTTGTCATGCTCATACGGGCGCAGCATTCTCCATAAAAAAGTTTCTGCGCTTTTTCATACTGCCCGCGTGCCCCGCACATCTTTTCCAATATCTGTTCAGAAAGCAAATTCATTCCCTGTCTCCTCTTGTGAACCATATCGCCGCCGCAGGGGATTCCCCTGTCCCCTGCTTTCTTGCATTATAAAGCTTATTTCTTTTTTTGTCAAATCAGTCCCGGAACACAGCCGGATGAGAGAACATTTTTTTGTTTGCGGCTCTTCCGCCGCGGCACCATTCATGCATATACATTATTTACCAATGATGAGGGCCTTTATGTTTGTTTGAATGATGCAGTTCATCCTGCGATTGCTGACAGGAACTACTTTTTTGTGGCTGCTGACAGACAGCACTTTTTTGTGGCTCCTGACAGATGGCACTTTTTTGTGGCTCCTGACAGACAGCACTTTTTTGCGGCTGCTGACAGGAATTATTTTTCGGTGGCTGCTGACAGGAATTATTTTTTGGTGGCTGCTGACAGGAGTTATTTTTTGGTGGTTCCAGATAGGCTTCACTTTTTTGCGGCTCCTGATAGGGATTATTTTTTGGCGGCTCCTGACAGGCTTCACTTTTTTGCGGTTCCTGATAGGAATTATTTTGGGGCGGTTCCTGACAGACAGCACTTTTCTGCGGCTCCTGACAGGAATTATTTTCTGGCGGCTCCTGACAGGACTCACTTTTTTGCGGCTGCGGCGTTTCGAGGACGGAGGGCTTTTCTGTACTGTGATGTTTTTCCACAAAGTCCCCGTTTTTCTTATTCTCTCCCTGTCCATGATTCCCCTTATGCTTCGTCATCAGATCATGCATTTCTGACATGCTCATATGTCTGCAGTCATTCATGGTTATGGTATCGTCATATTTGCACAATTCCAGATATAAATAATACTTGCCCAGTGATAACTGGTGTTTATGCGCCAGTCCCACTACGCTGATATCCTTCGTGCTGTTGCACTCGCAATTCTTCTTTATTTTTGCAATATAACGCTCCACCTCTGTTCTTATTTTACTTTCACGCTCCGGACCAGCCGCCACCGTAAAGAAAAGCTCGGCTGCATCCGTCAGATATGGCTGCATTTCTTTGCAATTCACAACCTCATCAATTGCATCTGTATATAGCTTCCAGTTTAAAGATAAATTTTTTAAAATCCCTTCTCCCTCGTCATTATAGGCTGTTGCACTCACCACCCTGTTCCACCGGTTCAGTGCAAGCTCAATAGATGGATTGACATCAATGCTGACATAGGACACGGGAGTCTGGAAAAACGAATATCCCCCGATCCCAATGACCAGAAGCAGCGCTGCACACACAGTCCTTATGGCCCTTTTTACAGCCGGATGCCAAAGCATAACTGACCTCCTGTTTCTCTTTTCTGATAATACCTGCTTTGTTGATTCTTTTAACTGTGGATTCATTTTAATACAGTCAAACGCATCCGATATTTTATTCGTCAATTCCATCACCTCCTAACCGTTTCTTAAGCATCTCTCTCCCCCTTGAGAGTAAGGAATACACCGTATTTTCCTTCTTTCCTACAATCTTACCTATCTCGGCCGCGGAATACTCTTCATAATAATGCAGATAAATAACATCCTTATATTTCTCAGGCAGGGACAATACTGCCTCCAAAACCTCCCTGTGCTCCTCTGAAACCTCCGCTTCCATCTCCTTAATCACTTCCATGGAAACCATGTTTTTCCGAAAAAAACTTTTCAGAAAATCCTTACAGGCGTTGATTGCCACACGGAGCAGCCATGCTTTCTCATGTTCCTCATCAGAAAACGGTTTCTCATACAGCATATACTTCAAAAAAACTGTCTGCACAACATCTTCCGTATCTGCATGATTCTTTAAATGATAAAAACAGATACGCTGTATCATATCTGCATACTCTTCCACCGCATGGTTTACTTCATCCTCACTCCGCATGTTCACACCTCCTTATCATTTTATGTTCTATGTAATCCTGCATAAATCTGCAGTGCACGTTTTATTCTTTACATACAAAGCGGCAGCGGTTTTACAGCCGCTGCCCATACACCAGAGTGTGTCTGATAATTACTTTTTGTCAGATGTGCGTCACAATTCATACCCCCTCCACTATGCCAAATAAAACAGCTATCAAAATCTCCATAGATATATCCCCCCATTCTGTTCTGCCAGAACATCTCCCTGCACATTCAACCCTTTGTTCAATCTATGCCAAGATACGCACAATTAGTCTAATTCAATTTCCAATAAATCCCTTGGAGGGATTTTCTCTGTGGATTCATCCACCGATCTGGCAACGGCGGCTTTTGCCTGCTTGATCGGCAGAATCGTGCCAACTCCGGCAACACACCCGCCCGGACAGCCCATGCCCTCAATCATGCAGCCGTCCTTTTTCCCAGCCTTGGCAAGAAGGAGCATCTTCTTACACTCTGCCAGCCCTTCCGCATGTTCAATCTTCACTTCAACCCCCGGGTAATATTCATTAATGCACTGCTCAATGGCATGCGCCACGCCCCCG
>CANOFI010000103.1 GCA_947565255.1 uncultured Lachnospiraceae bacterium | reverse complement strand
CTTTAGGATCTGAAGGTGTAAAGGTCGCTACTATATTGCCTAGTTGTGGTGCTGAATGAATAAAATTTGAGAGGAGAAAATCATGATATTTTTGGAATACCCAACATGTTCCACCTGCAAAAAAGCAAAAAAATGGCTGGAGGACCGGAAGGTTACTTTTGAAGACCGCCATATCAGGGAGCAGAACCCTTCTGTTGCAGAGCTTAAGGAATGGCACAGGAAAAGCGGACTGCCTTTAAAACGTTTCTTTAATACAAGCGGTGTTCTTTACAGAGAAATGCAGTTGAAGGACAGGCTTGCCGAACTGGATGAGGAAAAACAATATGAACTTCTGGCTTCTGACGGCATGCTGGTGAAACGGCCGATTCTGGACGGCGGCAGCTTTGTGCTGGTTGGCTTCAGAGAAAAAGAATGGGAGGCTGCAATCGGCACAAAGGATTAGGGTGTGTGTGAAAAATTCGAAAAGGTGCTGATGGAAATGAACCTGTTACCGAAAAATGCTGTCAGAGAGGATATTTTAAATGTCCTGACTGACTGGACCGAGCTTCTGGCGCAGGAAAAATATGACGAGGCCTTCGCCATGTTTCCCTGCGACTGCCCGGATCTAGAATGGACGCCCTGGCTGCTCGAATCGGCTATTTATACGTACGGCTGCCCTGGCTATACAAGAAAGGAGGCGCAGGAAGAATTCGGATCTGCTGATTATAAGGCGACCTCTCTTTTGAATAGTCCTTATAAGGACGAGGTTCTGGAGGCCATAAAGATTGACTATTTTACCCTGACCAGAGAGCAGGGCAGAATGATGATGGTAAAAGATTATGAACGTGTGATAGGGGATATTCACTATGATAAATTTCTGCTGAACGGTGAAATCAGCGATCTGACAGCCCGGTTCTGGATGAAAAAATGGGACAATGACAAAATCGTGCTGGTCTTTCAGGACCTGCATGTGATGTAAATGAGTATATTTGAAAAAAGGAGGAGTTTTATATGAAGTTACCGGCTAACCTGGAACGGTTCAGAGAAGGTTTGGAGAAAACGCTGCGGCAGTCCAATGAGATTACATTTACCCTGGAGGAGACAAAGCCGTGGGAGAGCAAGCTGGGCGGATGCCCATACCTGGAGCGGCCGGAGGATTATCCGGTTGGGGCCAATGGAAGGCCAATGATGTTCCTGGCGCAGATTAATCTGGAGGAAATGCCGCCGCTTAAGGATTTTCCGGATAAGGGGATTCTGCAGTTTTATATTGAGGACATTGAGCCGTATGGACTGGACGAGGCGTGTAAGGTTCTTTATATTGAGGAGTATAGCAGGGATGAGGCGCGCCTGATGAAGGAGAATCCATACCGCGGGCATTATGAGGAGTACGAGCCGTTTTCGGACAGTGGCAAAATGAATTTTGAGCAGAGGGAAATGCCGCTTACAACCTCTTCAGAGAAGTTTTATGAATTGTTTTATGATAAGGCAGATAAAGAGGAGGCAGATGCACTGCATGATTTGTGTTATGCTTCCGGCAGCCGGATTGGCGGATATCCGTATTTTGTCCAGAATGCACCGGAGTATTTTGAGGATGGAAGCTGTGATGAGGTGCTTCTGCAGCTCGATATTGATGATGTCTGCGGGCTTATGTTCGGCGATTCGGGAAACTGTACGTTTCTGATTCCCAGGGAGGATTTGCTGAAACGGGATTTTTCGGGTGCGGAGTATGACTGGCAGTGCTGTTAGTAGTAAATAAATTTTAAGGCACGTTTTTGCAGCGTGTCTTAAAATTCCTAAAATAAAAACAGTTGCTGAATGAAAAGAGGCACGTTATAATGAGAGGAGAAATTATACAGGCAAAAGGAGTGGGCAGCGATGTATCAATTTGATAAGCTGGACAAAAAATTGCTGGGTGAGCAAATCGAAGACGAGCTGATGAATTATATTTTACAGGAGCCGATTGCAATCGGGCAGCGGCTCCCCAACGAATTCGAACTGGCGGAGAAGTTCGGCGTGGGAAGGAGCACCATCCGCGAAGCCGTAAAGGGACTGGTGTCAAAAGGAATCTTAGAGGTCAAAAGAGGCTCCGGGACTTATGTAATGAGTACCCGTTCCACAGAGGATGACCCGCTTGGACTTTCTAAGCTGCAGGACAAATATAAGCTGGCGCTGGAGCTTTTTGAAGTGCGGCTGATGATTGAGCCGGACATTGCTGCTTTGGCAGCGGAACTAGCTACAAAAGAAGAATTGAAGCAGCTTTTGCAGTTATGTGATGAGACGGAGCAGATGTATATTAATGGAAAGAACCATATCCCGAAAGATATTGCGTTTCATACCTGTATTGCCCGGTGCAGCAAAAACCGTGTGGTAGAAACTTTGATTCCCATTATCAATACGGCAGTCCTGACCTTTGCCAACCTGACCCATCGAACTCTGATGAAAGAAACGATTGAGACGCACCGCGCGATTGTTAATGCGATTCTGGACCGGGATCCGGTGGGTGCAAGGTGCGCCATGGTGATGCACCTGACTTACAACCGGCAGGTGTTGAAAAAAAGACAGGAAAAACATAAGCAGGATAAAAAGTAAATGAACAACACGGATACATCCTGAATACATCTGATGAATTTGGACATACTGGTGATATTGAAAAGAAATTGATAAATAAAACTTCCTACTTATAGTGAAAGTGCACAAGAAGAAAGAGATTGAATAAACAAATCTCTTCTTTTTTTGTGCAAATATTCTAAAAAAATAAAAAATACATCAGATGTATTGACAAAATTGGACAAATAATATAGTATTTAAATCACAAAACATAATACGTCATATGAATTAAACAAGAAAGGAGGAAAAAATTGCAATACATCAGATGTATTGCACGGTGGATTGTGAGAGGGAGAAAGACAAAAAGGCAAGCGTAAGACAATATGCAGAAATGAATAGGAAAAATTAAGAAAGCGGGGTATGTTTATGATGATAGCGGCAGCAGCAGAAACGACTAATCTAAATCCAACCAGGCTTGTGATTGCGGCATTGATTGGATTGGTTATTTTACTGGTTCTGATTATTAAATTTAAAATACAGGCAATGATTTCTATCCTGACAGGAGCCATTGCAATTGGATTGATTGCAGGTATGCCTGTGCAGGATATTGTAACGGCAGTGAACGACGGCATAGGCAATACATTAAAAGGAATTGCTTTATTGGTAGGGCTGGGCTCCATGTTTGGTGCGATACTGGAAATATCAGGAGGGGCGCAGACACTGGCAGTTACCATGGTCAAATGGTTTGGCGATAAGAAAGCCGCCTGGGCGCTTGGAATTACCGGGCTGGTTATTGCAATGCCCGTATTTTTCGACGCCGGACTGATTATTTTAATTCCACTGGCATTTTCCTTAGCAAAAAGAACGAAACGGTCCTCCTTGTTTTATGCCATCCCTCTTCTGGCAGGTCTGGCAGTAGGGCACGCATTTATACCGCCCACACCAGGACCGATTCTGGTAGCGAATATGCTGAATGTGGACCTTGGATGGGTCATCGTTGTAGGACTTTTTTGCGGAACCATTTCTATGATTGTAGCGGGACCGGTTTGGGGTTCCATCTGTGGCAGGAAATTCCATGTTCCGGTTCCCGAACATGTGGCGAACCAGGAAGACTTTGATGAGTCAAAGCTTCCAAACTTCTGGACGATTGTAGGCATCATCCTGATTCCTCTGGTGCTGATTATTTTTAAATCAATCACAGGTGTAGTGCCGGCATTGGAATTTTTACAGCCGGTATTTGGATTTCTGGGCGAGCCATTTGTAGCGCTGTTGATTGCAACAATAGTGGCGATGCTGATCCTGGGCATTGGACACGGATATAAACGCGAAGAGCTGGAGAAGGTTATGACCAAGTCATTAGAGCCGACCGGACTGATTCTTTTGGTAACCGCATGCGGCGGCGTGCTGCGTTACGTCTTGCAGTATTCTGGCCTGGGAGACGTCATTGGGAATGCGGTCTCTTCCATGTCCCTGCCGATTGTGGTGCTGGCATTTGTGGTAGCCGCGCTGGTTCGGATCTGTGTGGGTTCTTCTACCGTAGCTATGACGATGGCGGCAGGAATTATTTCTTCCATTCCCGGGATTGCCGAACTGTCGCCTCTGTATCTGGCATGTACAACGGCAGCCGTTGCAGGCGGTGCAACTGTCTGCTCCCACTTCAATGATTCTGGTTTCTGGCTGGTAAAGTCGTTGGTCGGCATCGATGAAAAAACAACGTTAAAAACCTGGACCGTTATGGAGACACTTGTCGGCGGCACTGGTTTTGTGGTAGCATTGATTATATCGTTTTTTGCTTAAAGAGCATCAAGAGAATTCATAGAAAATGAAATAAATGATAAAACACGATTAATTTCACATTAGAATAATATAACTTGTAAAATACCGAATAGCGATAAGGTACTGTCAATAAATTCTCATGACAATGAGTTATTTCTGAATAGTGCTGCCCTTTGGTATAAAATAGAAAGGATTGAAGATATATGAGCACATTAAGAAGTCAGGAAATGCGTAAACTTGCCCCAGAGTTGGATCCGCTGCGGATTGGGACGGGATGGAAGCCGGAGGATTTATCAAAGCCGCAGGTAATTATAGAGAGCACATTTGGCGACAGCCATCCGGGCAGCGGCCATCTGGATGTTTTAGTAGAGGAGGTGCGAAAGGGTGTGGCAGAGGCCGGAGGCTTTGGCGCCAGGTATTTCTGCACGGATATCTGCGACGGCGAAAGCCAGGGGACGGATGGAATTAATTTCAGCCTGGCAAGCCGTGAGATGATTGCCAATATGATGGAGATTCACGCCAATGCAACGCCTTTTGACGCGGGAGTCTACCTGTCGAGCTGTGACAAGGGACTGCCGGGCAGCCTGATGGGTCTGGCAAGGGTCAACCATCCGGCGATCGTTGTGCCGGGAGGAACTATGAATGCCGGGCCAGATATGCTGACCTTAGAGCAGCTTGGCATGTACAGTGCGAAATTTCATAGAGGGGAAATTGATGAGGACAAGCTGAACTGGGCGAAGAACCATGCCTGTCCAAGCTGTGGGGCATGTTCCTTTATCGGAACGGCTTCGACCATGCAGATTATGGCGGAAGCGCTGGGCCTTGCCCTGCCGGGAAGCGCACTGATGCCTGCCACGAGCCCGGATCTTCTGGATTTTGCGAGAGAAGCAGGCCGAAGGGCTGTACAGATGGCCTTGTCAGAAAATATGAGGCCAAGTGACCTTGTTACCATGGAAAGCTTCGAGAACGCAATTCTGGTGCATGCAGCTATTTCCGGCAGTACAAACTGCCTGCTTCATATCCCGGCCATCGCACATGAGTTGGGAATTGAGATTACAGGAGATACGTTTGACCGCCTGCACAGGAACGCCAGGTATATTCTGGATGTCCGTCCAGCAGGGCGCTGGCCGGCAGAATGCTTCTATTATGCAGGGGGCGTCCCGGCAGTGATGGAGGAAATCCGGGATGTGCTTCATCTGGATGCGATGACCGTAACCGGGAAGACGCTGGGAGAAAATCTGGAAGAAGTAAAACAGAATGGCTTTTACGAGCGCTGTGACCGCTGGCTGCAGGAATTTAACAAGCGGTATAACAGTGCAGTGACGAAGGAGGATATTATCCGCCCGCGTGATAAGGCCATTGGAAATGACGGGAGCATAGCCGTTCTGCGCGGCAACCTGGCGCCGGAAGGGGCTGTGATCAAGCATACGGCATGTCCAAAAGAGATGTTTCGCGCTGTTTTGCGGGCAAGGCCGTTTGACAGTGAAGAAGAGTGCCTGGATGCTGTGCTGAATCATAAAGTAGAAAAGGGCGATGCCGTATTTATCCGCTATGAAGGGCCCAAGGGCAGCGGCATGCCGGAGATGTTCTATACATCAGAGGCGATCAGCAGCGACAAGGAACTTGGAAAGAGCATTGCATTAATTACGGATGGCCGTTTTTCCGGAGCCTCCACAGGACCGGTAATTGGACACTGCAGCCCGGAGGCTGCAGACGGCGGGCCGATTGCGCTGGTGGAGGAAGGCGATCTGATTGAAATTGACGTGATGGAACGGAAGCTGAACATTATCGGCATTCATGGAGAGGAAAAGTCCCCGGAGGAAATCGAGCAGGTTCTGAAGATGCGCAAAGAGAATTGGAAACCGCGGGAAATCCGTTATCAAAGAGGTGTGCTGCGTCTGTTCAGTGAACATGCAGTCAGCCCGATGAAGGGCGCATATCTTGCATATGATGAGCCGTAATATGTCTTGGAATTGTTGCAAAACAACTACAGATACGATATATAAGACACAACATATTGTGGTATATACCATATATTGTATCTAAGCGTTGTTTTGCAACGCTACTTAAGGAATATTTTCAGTGCAGGAACAGGAGGGAATTTATGCAGCATGCAAATCCATTATTAAGCAGAAACCAAAACGGCAATAAATTTATTACGGTTGGGGAGATTATGCTTCGTCTCTGTCCTCCCAATTATGATAAGATTCGTGTATCCACGAATTTTGAGGCGAGCTATGGGGGCAGTGAGGCGAATATTGCACTTGCCCTGGCGAATCTTGGCATTGACAGCACATTCTTTAGCGTTGTGCCGAATAACAGCCTGGGAAAGGGCGCGATCCGTATGCTGCGCAGCAATGATGTGCACTGTACGCCAATGATATTAAGCACGCCGGAGCAGACGCCGACGCATCGGCTCGGCACTTACTATCTGGAAACGGGGTTTGGTATCCGAGCCAGCAAGGTCATCTATGACCGCAAGCACAGTGCATTTGCGGAGTTTGATTTTGGGACAGTGGATGCAGACAAATTGCTGGATGATTTTACCTGGCTCCATTTAAGCGGAATTACACCTGCCCTGTCGGATTCCTGCCGTCAATTTACCTTAGAATGTTTGAAGGCGGCCAAAAGCAAGGGCATTATAGTCAGCTTTGACGGCAATTTCCGCAGTCTTTTGTGGAGCTGGGAGGAGGCGAGGGATTTTTGTACAAAGTGCCTTCCGTATGTGGATGTTCTGCTTGGCATTGAACCTTATCATTTGTGGAAGGACGAACAGGACCATAGCAAGGGGGATCAGAAGGATTCGCTGCCATTGCAGCCGGAATATAGGCAGCAGGATGAGATTTTTCGGGCATTTTCCGAGCGCTATCCCAATCTGAAATGTATTGCCCGTCATGTGCGCTATGCGCATAGCGGCAGCGAGAATAGCCTAAAAGCATATCTTTGGTATGAGAATCATACGGTGGAGAGTAAATTGTTTACATTTCATATTTTAGACCGTGTCGGCGGCGGGGATGCTTTTGCGAGCGGGCTGATCTATGCGATGATGAATGGATATGCGCCGGCGGATATGGCGGATTTTGCGGTGGCAAGCAGTGCGATTAAACATACAATCCGCGGGGATGCGAATATTACGGATGACGCGGCGGGGATATGGAATCTGATGCAGATGAAATATGATATTAAGAGGTAGGGGGATTAAGAAAAAATGTTATAATGTGCAATGGAAAGACTGTGCCGTTTTTCGTTGTCCGGCTGTTTTTTGTGTCCGCTGTCTCTGTCTGAAGCGTACACCATGATTTTGTCAACCAAATCATTCAGGATTTCAGCGGTTAGTTCTATGCATTGGCTTTGAAATTCAAAGACGAAACTGTTGGTTTATTCGTTTACTCGCTGGCAGTAACAAAAAGCATAGAGTGCGGATGGTGGTATTTTTTCTTAGCATTCACAGGAGTTAGGCAGCTTGTGCCATATTTAAATCAAAACATCTTGTATTTAGTTTCATGCTGGCGGTTCTGCTTAATGGTGTCCTGTACATGCTTATACT
>CANOFI010000102.1 GCA_947565255.1 uncultured Lachnospiraceae bacterium | reverse complement strand
TGTTTCAGGCGAAGCTCTTTTCCGGCATAATGATTGTCATTCGGGTATAAGACTTCTACAATATTTCTCGCAAGATTTTCCTGCTCAACCGCCTTGTGGTATTCTCCCTTGTCAAAGGAATCCAGCTGGAAAACATCAATTGGCTGTGCGTCCCATATACGCAGCGTATTGACAATACCGTTGTCATATCCTACAATCGGGAGGTCATATGGAACCGCCAGAACGGACTGGTAGCCATCCTGTACAAAATGATTCCTTCCCTTTTCATCGGTCTCCACACGGACATAACCGCCAAACTTCACTTCTGTGGCATACTCCGACCTCCGAATCTCAAAAGGATTTCCATCCTTTAACCAGTTATCCGGTACCTCGACCTGATATCCATCTTTAATCTGCTGCTTAAACATTCCATAACGATAACGGATGCCGCATCCGTATGCAGAATAACCAAGCGTTGCCAGAGAATCCAGAAAACACGCCGCTAAACGTCCCAGACCGCCGTTACCGAGCGCTGCATCCGGTTCCTGGTCCTCAATGGCATTGATGTCAAATCCCAGCTCATCCAGCGCTTCCTTTACTTCCTTATACGCTGTTAAGTTAATCAGATTGTTTCCAAGCGCTCTTCCCATCAGAAATTCCATCGACAAATAGTAAACCGTTTTTGGATCCTTTTTCTCATATTCCTTCTGTGTGTCTAACCAGTTATCGACAATTACATCCTTCACGGCATAAGCAACTGCCTGGAACACCTGCTGGGGTGTCACCTCGTCGATTGTTTTGCGAAACAGCATTTTGACATTTTCTTTTACCGAATCTTTGAATTTTTCTTTCTCAAACTGCGGATTAATCATGCTAATCTCCTTTCTTTCTTCTGTGGAGTGTCTTTTTCTCCATTCACTGGACACTGTCACATCTGTATTGTGAAATATGTCACACATACCATAATTTTACAACAACTCACCTTATCGTGTCAAGTTTCTGACTGCAATATACAGTTTTTTCATATTCTATTTCGATTTATACTATTTTTTCTGTTCTGTTTTTATGATTTCCCTGCACAAAAAACCATCCCCGGCATTACGCCTGACAGTTCCAGTCTGCATTCTCCCTTTACCGCCGGTTCAGCGCTGCCAAATCATTTCCGTGGGAATCGCCTGTCAGGTTAATATTGGAATCTTCATCTGGAATAAACGGATAACTCTCATCCCAATTCTTCCGAAATACAATGGAACCCGGAAACTGCGTTGTCACATTGCAAAATTTCAGGTTCATCACACTGCCTTTCGCGCCCCACATCGTTGCAGAATCATCCACCGCAACATAACTTCCCGCATATGTTACACCCAGCAGATGACAATTTTCTACAATAAAGTTCTGATTTGGCTGATTGCCGTAAGCGCTGTTATGGACATAAATACAGGGACCTGCATCAGACCCCATGGAACAGTTTCTGAATATCACGGTGTTATCCGCACCCATTCCAACACCGACTGCCGCATTGCCCTCAGAACAGAAGAAACAGTTCTGAAATGTTGTCACACCCCGGACCGTGCCGCCGTTAATTTCAAAGTGCATGGCATAACTGTTTGTTGAGCCTCTCGCAATCAACGCAAGGTTTTTAAATGTTCCGGTTCCGGTTGTATACAAAGGAGCGGCTGGATACCACGACTGCTGCTCTATCAGCGTTTTGCCGGCCCCGCTGCCTTCCATGTCAATGCCCGGATTGTCTAACAATGTAATTTCCTCCTGATAGGTTCCTTCCCCTATAAAAATCAGCACCCTGTCTGTTTTTGTACAAAACGTCCGTGCATAGGAAACCGCTTCATTTATCGTCTGGAAATCCGCATACTCCCCTACACAGACAAAATGTGATGGTTGCATCAGGTTCAGGGCAAATTTCAGCGCAAAGCCGGCATCTCTGAGTGTCATCCGGCCATCCATATCCACATCCGCACTGCCCCGGTCCTCTTCTTCTATTTCTGCCAGATGAAGGGCGGCGCGAAGAATCTGCCTTGCATCCAAAAGCGTTACTCTTCCATCACCGTCCGCGTCGCCTTTCTGTCTTCCTGACCGCACTTTTGCCTTTTCATAATCCTGCAGATTCTGCGGCTGCGCCGCCTGAAAAACCTGCCGGTCTCCCCATGCAGCCAGCCACACAAGCACGAATGCCAGAAAAATTCCCGTGCCTTTTTTCTGCTTTTTCTGCTTCTTCATTTTCTTATTTTTTTCATGCTCCTTCGGCCTACTTTTCAACTGCAAGCTCCACCTTTTCGCCGTTAATATTCCATTCCTTCTCGTATCCGGCCGTTTCGCCGAGCACCAAATCCGTCGCTAGAATTTCACTCATAAGCTGATTTTTGTGTTTCGACAAAATCTCTTCAATTTTGGCATTCCCTTTTACGTATATCTTTATCTTGTCGGTCACCTCAAAATCTGCCTCTTTGCGCATTGTCTGGACTTTGCTGATAACCTCGCGCACAAAGCCCTCCTCAATAAGCTCCGGCGTCAGGTTCGTATCCAGAACAATCGTTGCCACCTGGTCACTTTCCGATACATAGCCCTCCATCTGTGCCGTATCAATCAAAAGGTCCTCATTTGCCAGTTCAACAGTCTGCCCGTCCAATTCAAGCTTCAGCACACCGGTTTCATTCAGCTCATCCATGGCGTTATTGCCATCTAACTTAAGTAAGGACTCTCTAATCTGATTCAGAAGCTTTCCGTACTTTGGCCCGACGGTGCGCATCTGCGGCTTAAAGCTGTAGGTGGTAAAGCTTCTCACATCATCGGTAAAGTCCACCCTTTTCACATTTAATTCTTCTTTTACAATTTCCTGGAACATTTCGCCAAACCGGAAATCCGCCTTGATATACAGCTGACCGACTGGCTGGCGGTTCTTGATGGCCGCATTGTTTCTGCAGGCACGTCCCATCACAACCACCTTCAGCACAGACTCCATATCTTTTTCCAGCTGCCTGTCGATAAAACGCTCCTCTGCAATCGGAAAATCACATAAATGTACGCTTTCCGGCGCATTTTTGTCGATGCCGCAGACCAGATTGCGGTAAATGTCCTCTGTCATAAACGGAATCATCGGCGCCGCTGCCTTACATACCGTCACCAGTGCCGTATAAAGCGTCATGTACGCATTGATTTTGTCCTGCTCCATTCCCTTCGCCCAGAAACGGTCGCGGCTTCTTCTGACGTACCAGTTGCTCATCTCGTCCACAAACTCATCCAAAGCCCTTGCGGCCTCCGGAATTTTGTAGCTTCCCAGACTATTGTCCACCGTCTTTACCAGTGTATTCAGGCGGGACAACAACCATTTATCCATTACGGATAATTTGTCGTATTCCAGTGTATACTTTGTGGCATCAAATCCATCAATGTTTGCATACAGAACAAAAAATGCATAGGTGTTCCACAGGGTGCCCATGAACTTTCTCTGGCCCTCCTGCACGGCCTTTCCATGAAAACGGTTTGGCAGCCACGGCGCGCTGTTGATATAAAAATACCAGCGGATCGCGTCTGCGCCATACGTCTTTAGCGCCTCAAACGGGTCAACCGCATTTCCCTTTGACTTGCTCATTTTCTGCCCGTTTTCATCCTGCACATGTCCCAGCACAATGACATTTTCGTAAGGAGATTTGTGAAACAAAAGCGTCGATTCCGCCATCAGGGAATAAAACCATCCTCTTGTCTGGTCAACCGCCTCGGAAATAAACTGTGCGGGGAACTGCTGTTCGAAAAGCTCTTTGTTTTCAAACGGGTAGTGATGCTGCGCAAACGGCATGGCTCCGGAATCAAACCAGCAGTCCACCACCTCCGGCACACGCTTCATTGTTTTGCCGCATTTCGGACAGGGACAGGTGATTCCGTCAATGTAGGGGCGATGAAGCTCTATCGTCCTCGCTTCCGGATTGCCGCTCATGCTCTCCAGTTCTTCCCTGCTTCCAATGCATTCCTGATGCCCGCATTCTTCGCATTCCCATACATTTAACGGCGTACCCCAGTAACGGTTCCTGGAGATGCCCCAGTCCTGAATGTTTTCCAGCCAGTTTCCAAACCGCCCTTCCCCAATCGATTCCGGAATCCAGTTGACCGTCTTATTGTTGGCAACCAGCTCATCCTTTACCGCCGTCATCTTGACAAACCAGGATTCTCTTGCATAATAGATGAGCGGCGTATCGCACCGCCAGCAGTGCGGATAATCATGCTCAAACTTCGGCGCATCAAACAGTTTGCCTTCCTTGTCCAAATCTTTTAAAATTTCAGGGTCGGCCTTTTTCGCAAACAGCCCTGCATAAGGAGTCTCCTCTGTCAGTTCCCCTTTGCCGTTTACAAACTGTACGAACGGAAGGTCGTATTTGCGCCCGACATTCGCATCATCCTCACCAAACGCCGGTGCAATATGGACAATACCGGTACCGTCAGACATCGTTACATAATCGTCGCAGGTTACAAAAAACCCTTTTTTATGCTGTTTTTCCACTGTTGCCTTTTCAAACTCGAAGAGCGGTTCATATTCTTTGTACTCCAAATCCCTTCCCATATAGGAACCGAGCACCTCATAAGCCTTTTTCTCTTCCTCACCGTCTGTCAGATTTCCAAGCACCTTATCCGCCAGGGCCTCCGCGATATAATACACATATCCGTCCGCCGCCTGGACTTTAATATACGCCTCGCCGGGATTTACGCACAGCGCCACGTTCGACGGCAGTGTCCACGGCGTTGTCGTCCACGCAAGAAAATATGCATCCTCTCCCACAACTTTAAACCGCACAACTGCAGAACGCTCCTTGACCGTCTTATAGCCCTGCGCAACCTCCTGGGAAGAGAGCGGCGTCCCGCAGCGCGGACAGTACGGTACAATCTTAAAGCCCTTATAAAGCAGGTTCTTCTTCCAGATTTCTTTCAGCGCCCACCACTCAGACTCAATGAAATCATCATGATACGTCACATATGGGTCATCCATATCTGCCCAGAAACCGACTGTCCCAGAAAAATCCTCCCACATGCCCTTATACTTCCAGACAGATTCCTTGCACTCTCTGATAAACGGCTCCATACCGTAGGCTTCAATCTGGTCCTTTCCATTTAAGCCTAATTTTTTCTCTACCTCTAACTCTACCGGCAGGCCATGCGTATCCCATCCGGCTTTGCGGGGTACATATTTCCCCTTCATCGTCTGATAGCGCGGAATCATATCCTTGATAACACGCGTCAGCACATGGCCGATATGCGGCTTTCCGTTTGCTGTCGGCGGACCGTCATAAAACGTGTACGTTTCGCCCTCCTTGCGGCTTTCCATACTTTTTTTGAATATGTCATTATCCGCCCAGAACTTTTCAATCTTTTTTTCCCTTTCCACAAAATTCAGATTCGTTGATACTTTTTCGTACATGGTGATTTCCTCCTTACCACTTTCATTCTGCCACATAAGCATTTACGAAACTCTTACAATTACCTTTTGTGCAAATGCAATAAAAATAACCTGCCCCAAAATAGGACAGGTCAAATCTCCTGCTGTACCACCTATTTTACATGCAGCCACATGCTTCCCGGTAACGGCGGGATCCGTCAAAACTTACTTGGAAAATACATTCCGTTCGGCCAGAAACTCAGGAGTGATGTTCGGAATCCGCATACTGATACCGGTCTTCCACCATCACCGGCTCGCTTGCATGTTCTGCAGATACTTACTGTCTCCGTCATCGTCTTTTCAGTGTTATGATTACTCCGTAGTATAACAAAAAACATTACAATTGTAAAGAAGTTTCTAAAAAAAATTACAAAATACACAGGACTTTGCATAAAATCATTCCATCCTGATCAGTTTTTGCCACAGCTTTTTTCCTGTTCGTTTGCACTAACTTTTACCAGCCCCGGCTAACTCCTGCAGTGTTCCAAACTGATAGCCCATTTCCTCCCATTTGGTCAGCAGCTCATCTAAAATTTCGGCATTGGTCTTTGACGTGCTGTGCAGCAGCACAATTGCGCCCGGATGCACCCGGGTAAGCAGTTTGTCGAATGCCTGCTCATGCGTCGGCTGTTTGTCTTCGTACCAGTCCACATAGGCAAGGCTCCAGAAAAAGGTGCTGTAGCCCATCTCCTTTGCCATTTTTAAATTTTCAATGCTGTATTTTCCCTGCGGCGGCCGGTAAAACATCGCCATTTTTTTCCCCGTGATGCTCTTAAACAGATCCGCCACCTCATTGACTTCCTTTGCGAATGCCTCTTTGCTGGAAATCGCCGACATATCCGGGTGGTGAAATGTATGATTTCCCACGGTATGCCCCTCCTCGACAATGCGTTTTGCAATGTCGGGACTGGTCTCCAAAAAATTGCCTACCACAAAAAAAGTTGCCGAAACCTTGTGCTTTTTCAATGCATCCAGCATTGGAGCAATGTTTCCGTTTTCATATCCGCAGTCAAAGGTCAGATACAGTTTTTTTTCTTTTTCCGACGTATCGCCCAAAAAATATGCGTTGTACTCTTTTAACTCATCCACTGTGGCATTTCCGGTCGGCGCCGTTCCCTCCTGGCCGAAGCCGAGCCCCCAGTTACCCTCCGCAAACGAAACCGTTCTGCCGCTCAAAGTCTCCACAGCCCAGGCGCCGCCACTTCCAACCGCAAACATCGAGGCAAACAATGCCAGCAGCAATACTCCTGTTTTTACTCTTTGCCATATCGTTTTTTCCATCCGGTCATAACCCCATAAAACGTTCTTTGTTTCATCCTATGCGCTTTTTTTCAAAAAAAGAAGGGGCGGATGAAAGGAATGGCCGGTTCCTTTTTTCTTAAGCCTGGCGGCTGCCATGGCATGTAAAATAAATAATCTGGTATTCTGAAGCAATTGCATCCAAAAGCCGCATTGCTCCTTTCATCTTTTCATCATCCAGACTGACAAATGGGTCGTCAAATATAATAAACGGCTTTTCCTGCGGATACATTGCCTCTATCAGTGCCATACGCATGCAGATTCCGAGAAAATCCCTGTACCCGGTGCTTAAGCCTGTAATCTTTCTCTGCATGCCGAGCTCATCCACAGTCAGCTGCATTTTGGCATCCAGATGGTAATTCTGCGCCTCCCCGCCGACAAACAGCCTGCAGTATTTTTTAAAGCCATCCAGCACCGGCGTCTGGTATTTGGATATAAACGAATCCTTTGCCTGCTCCAGCAAAAATTTTGTCTGTTCAATCAGATGGTACTGCTGTTTTGTCTTTGCGTAGTCTTCTCTCAACGCTTCAAGCTGTTCTTCCTTTTCGCTGACCAAATCCCTTTCTTCGCGCAGTTTTTCCAGCTGTTTGTCATATTCCATGATGGCTGTATTGGACGCATCCATCTCCTCAAGGACTTCTTTCATCTGGTCCGCGATTTCCTCCACGGAATCACCTGCGCCTTCTCTCGACATCTGGTCCAGCTTTTCCATATCAACCTGGTCTTCAAACTCCTGCTTCGCCTGCTGTGCTTCCTCATACTCCCGGAGCGCACCCTGGTATTCCTGCAGATGCTTTTGTATCTCAAATAACTGCTGGTGTATGTTTTCTTCCACTTCAAACGAAAGACTGCAGATATAATCCTCCACCGTCTTCACAGCGCTCTTCCATTCCTGCTGCGCCTCCTCCATACTGCGTTCCTTGCCACAGAGCTTCCTGTAATCCTCCACGGCCAGATCCATATTTTTCTCGATGGTCTCAAAATCCCTCATTACAGAAACATTTTCCACTAATAAGCTGCATGCTTCCATTCAGCGATTCCTCCCTTCACACTCTTATATACTATCGGAGTTACTGTCCATTTTGTGTCCATTTTGTGTGCATTTTGTTGCTGGGCACGGCAGAGCCGTAAACAGTAACCTATCAGAGTCTCCTT
>CANOFI010000101.1 GCA_947565255.1 uncultured Lachnospiraceae bacterium | reverse complement strand
ATACATACCTATTAATATTTATAACGGTTATTTTAAAATGCACAGTCTTTTGCCGAACATCATAAAAGACCTTGTTTTTGACGGCACGCTGTATCATTTGTGGTTTCTTCCGGCATCGATAACAGGTGCTTTCATTGCATGGCATCTCGTAAGGAAATTTGACTATAAAACGGCGCTTGCTGCAGCGGCGGTTCTCTATCTGACTGGATTGTTTGGGGATAGTTATTATGGATTTGCGAAACAAATCGGTGCGGTTCAGGGAGCATACAGACTCGTATTTCAGGTTTCCGATTATACAAGAAACGGTATTTTTTTCGCCCCTATATTTTTTGTGCTCGGAGGGCTGATTGCGGATAACCGCCGCCGTGCTGCAATAAAAAAAAGCATCTGCGGATTTTGCGTCAGCTTTGTTCTGATGACGGCGGAAGCGCTTGCCCTGCATTTTTTCAGGCCGGGGCGGCATGACAGCATGTATCTGTTTCTTCTGCCGTGTATGTATTTTCTGTTCCATGTGCTTCTTCATTTTCAGGGCAGACGTATGATATGGCTTCGAACCGCCTCTCTGCTCATTTATGTGATACATCCGATGATGATTGTGCTGATACGGCTGGCCGCAAAGGTTATACACCTGGAAGGTTTGCTTGTACATAACAGCATTTTGCATTTTTTTATGGTCTGTCTGGCGTCGGCAGTGTTTGCTGCGGCGGGAACTGTGCTGTGGAGCAAATACAGGAGGAAAGAGAAGCATGACAGCAATAAGGACAGGGCGTATATCGAAATCAGTCTGGGGCATTTAGAGCACAATGTAAGAGCATTAAGAAAAGCAATGCCGCCGCGCTGCAGGCTGATGGCTGTTGTAAAAGCGCAGGCGTATGGACACGGGGCATATGAGATAGCGACCCATCTTGAGAAAATCGGTGTCCGCGCATTTGCGGTTGCAACGATTGACGAAGGCATCCGCCTGAGACAGTATGGAATTCGCGGAGAAATTCTGATACTCGGATTTACCGATGTTCACCGTGCCCGCGATTTGAAGAAATATGACCTGATGCAGACTCTGGTAAGTTATGAATATGCAGAGTCCCTGAACAGGCGGGGCATACCGGTAAAGGCCCATATGAAAATCGATACGGGCATGCACAGGCTGGGAATAGCAGATGATGCATGGGCGGATGTAAAAAAGGTTTTTGGCATGAAAAACATAACGGTATGCGGTATATATACACATTTATGCTGTGTGGACAGCCGTCTGCCGGAGGATGCCGTGTTTACGGAGGGACAGATTAATCGATTTTATGCGCTCATTGACCAGTTGAAAAGAAGCGGCATAAGCATTCCCAGACTGCATGTGCAGAGCAGTTACGGCCTCCTGAATTATCCGGAGCTTCGGTGCAGTTATGTCAGGGCCGGCGTATCCCTGTATGGGGTTCTGAGCCGCCCGGATGACCGTACAAGGAGCCCGCTTGACCTGCGTCCGGTGCTGTCTCTGAAAAGCCGGGTGGTTCTGATACGGCAGATAAAGAAGGGAGACAACGTCGGATACGGCAGAAATTTTACAGCACGGCGTGACACACGGATTGCAATTTTGTCAATCGGGTACGGCGACGGACTGCCGAGGAGTTTATCAAACGGCAGGGGCAGCGTACGGATTGGCCGGTACCGGGTTCCGGTGGCCGGACATATCTGTATGGACCAGCTTGCCGTGGACATAACGGATACGGAGGGAATTGCCGTGGGCGATACCGCAGTATGGATCGATTCGGAAGAAAATGGCACATTCTCCGCGGCTGCTGTCGCAAAAGACTCCGGCAGCATCAGCAATGAGCTGTTATGCCGGCTGGGGCAGAGGCTGCCTGTTATTGTGAAAAAATAAAAGCTTTTTATCCGTGCGGATGCGTAAGCGCGTGTTTGAAAATGGATTCTGGATTCAGGGACGGAGAGCAGAAAAGCGCCGTCCCTTTACTTGTATATTGTAATCTGTCCGTTAATCTTATATAATGATGATAGACAGGTGATAGTGAAATAGGAGTTTTGCAAATGCTGAAATGTTTATAAAGATAGAGCGGTATGTGACAATTTATTTTTCAAATAGATAAGAGGTGAATTTATGGATGCAATCAGGATACAGAAGCTGACGAAATATTATGGAAAGGCCAGGGGGATTACTGACCTGGATCTGACAGTAGAAAAAGGGGAATTTTTCGGCTTTATCGGCCCGAACGGCGCGGGGAAGTCTACGACGGTCCGGACCTTGCTTGGACTGGTTATGCCATCCGGAGGCAGTGCGCAGATTTTTGGAAATGATATTGTAAAAGACCGGAATGCAATTCTTCGAATAACCGGTTACCTTCCCTCTGAGGCGTTGTTTTATCCGGGAATGAAGGTAAAAGAGGTGCTGAGGCTCTCAGCCAGACTGCGGAAAACGGATTGTGCGGGCGAGGCGGAGGAACTCTGTGAACGCCTGCAGCTGGATTCATCCAGGAAAATAAGCGAGCTTTCTTTTGGTAACCGGAAGAAAACGGCGATTGTATGTGCCCTGCAGCACAGGCCAAAGCTGCTTATACTGGATGAACCGACCAGCGGTCTGGATCCGTTGATGCAGCGGGAGTTTTTCTCGATTCTTCAAAAGCGGAATCGGGAGGGTGTGACCATTTTCCTGTCCAGTCATGTGCTTTCTGAGATACAGAGTAACTGCGGCCGGGCTGCGATTATCCGTGAGGGAAGGATTGTTGCCTGTGACAGTGTGGATATGCTGTCCCATACCAGTGCAAAGCGGATAACCGTTCAGGGTAGCGTGGCGCTGGACGGACTGGATGGGATTTTTGACAGAAGGGAGACAGATGGTGTGGTAAGTTTTCTGTACAGCGGCGATATGGACAGTCTTCTTAGGACGCTTGCGCAGGGCCGGATTTCCGATCTTTCCATATCGGAGCCGAGTCTGGAAGAGATTTTTATGCATTATTATGAAAAGGACGGTGAGAGAATATGACGCTGGTAAGACATGAACTCCGCCAGGGGAGACGTTCGTTTCTGATCTGGACAGCGGCAATCGGTTTTCTGCTGGTTATCTGTGTTTTTTTGTTTCCGGATATGAAAAAGCAGATGGATGGTGTTGATGATTTGTTTTCTTCCATGGGCTCCTTTACCGCTGCTTTTGGCATGGACAGACTGAATTTTGGTACGTTTGCCGGTTTTTATGGAGTTGAGTGCGGAAATATACTGGGATTGGGCGGCGCGTTTTATGCTTCGCTCTGTGCGGCCGGAATGCTCAGTAAGGAGGAAAGGGACCGGACAGCGGAGTATCTGCTGACGCATCCGGTCAGCCGTACACGTATCATAACCGAGAAGCTGATTGCAGTTTTGTTGCAGATTGTGGTAATGAACCTGATTGTATATGTCCTTTCCATATGTTCCATTTTCTTTATTGGAGAAACGGTTTTGTGGAAGGAAATAAATCTGCTTCATTTTGCGTACTTTATACTTCAGGTGGAGCTGGCAGCCATTTGCTTCGGGATTTCTGCTTTTATGCGCAGAGGCAGCGCGGGCGTCGGACTTGGAATCGCAGTCATGATGTATGTTCTGAATCTGGTGGCAAATATATCAGAGACAGCCGGATTTCTGAAATACATTACGCCTTTTGCCTATGCAGAGAGTGCGGATGTTCTGTCGGACGGCTGTCTGGATACAGCAAAGGTGATTATCGGCATGCTGGCTGGTGTTACGGGCATTGCGGCCGCGTATTTGAAATATACGAAAAAAGATATACAGTAAAGAAATGGAAGGACAAATTGGCATCGCAGCTTCCTGACAGCTTCTATAGAGGGAAAAATTATGACTCAGAATATGACAGAGGGAAACATATCCCGACAGCTTCTTTCATATGCGGTTCCCCTTGTTCTGGGGAATCTGTTTCAGTTGACATACAATGCAATTGATTCCATGATTGTCGGAAATTTTATAGGAAAAAGGGCACTGGCGGCGGTCGGAACAGCAGGTCCGGTAATGAATATGATGATTCTCGGCATATCCGGTATCTGTATCGGGGCGTCTGTTATGATGAGTCATTTTTTCGGCGGGAATAAACCGGAGTTTTTGAAAAAGGAAATGGCTACCGTCATGGTGTCCGGTGTCTGGTTTTCCCTGCTAGCGGCTGCAGCCGGTTTTTTTGCTGTGGGGCCGCTGCTGCGTCTGCTGCAGGTTCCGCGCAATATTATGGATATAACGGCGGCGTATCTGCGGATTATACTGGCCGGGCTTCCGTTTACCTTTTTATTTAATGCGGCCTCCTCGGCACTGAAAGCGATTGGAGATTCAAAAACTCCTCTTAAATTTCTGATTGTTTGTTCTGTCCTGAATGGGCTTCTGGATTTGGTGTTTATCGGCATTTTCCATTTTGGAATCGTTTGTTCTGCGGTTACAACAGTTGCTGCGGAGGCGCTCTCAGCAATATTTTGCATTCTATATATGTACCGGCGTGTGCCGGTTCTGCAGCTGAGGGCTTCCGAATTCCGGGTGGACAGGCAGCTGCTGTGGCAGACGCTTCAATATGGAGGTGTCACTGCCCTGCAGCAGGCCTGTCAGCCGGTTGGAAAACTGATGATTCAGGGAACGGTCAATTCACTGGGTGTGGATGTGATTGCGGCATTTAATGCAATCAGCCGGATAGATGACTATGCCTGTCTGCCCGAACAGAGCATTGCCGGCAGTATTACAACTTTTGTGGCACAGAATGAGGGGGCGGGCAGAGAGGAGCGGGTGCAAAAAGGATTTGGTGCGGGAATGCTTCTGGAGGTCGGTTACGGGCTGTTGATTTGCTGCGCCATCCTTTTATTTCGAAGGCCTGTCATGGGCCTGTTTGTGTCCGGGGAGGATTCTGCCATTATCGGACTGGGAAGCAGATATTTTGGAATTATGGCGTTTTTTTATATTTTTCCGGCGCTGACAAATGGCATACAGGGATATTTCCGCGGCAGAAAACAGATGAAGCTGACATTGCTGGGTACGCTGATTCAAATCGGAGTGAGGGTGCTGCTTGTATCGGTTCTCGTTCCGGTAATCGGCTTAAACGGCGTGGCCTTTGCCAGTGCGGGCGGATGGCTCGTTATGCTTCTTGCGGAGGTGCCGTATTATTTTTATACGCGAAAGAGGAAGTAAAGGATTTGCTGTCAGGCAGCAGGCTCTTGACAGAGGCATCAATATCATTTATAATAAAACAAATGTTTTAAAACGTTTGTATCAGAAAGGAGAAGCGTATGCCGCCAAAAGCAAAATTTACCAGGGAAGAAATTGTAGATATGGCATTGCGCATGACGAAAGAACACGGAATTGACGCCGTGACGGCAAGAGAACTGGGAAACCGGCTTGGCAGTTCGGCAAGACCGATATTTACCGTGTTTGAAAGCATGGATGAGGTCAGGGAGCTTGTGATTCGGAAGGCGAAGGAGCTGTATGGACAGTATGTAGAGGAGGGATTGCAGGCGCAGGCTGCGTTTCGGGGTGTCGGGATGGCGTATATCCGTTTTGCCATGGAACAGCCGAAGCTGTTTGCGCTTTTGTTTATGAGGGCGCCAAAGGATGCGACAGACGTATCGAATATTTTGCCTGTCATTGAGGAGCATTATGAGCGGATCCTGCAGTCGGTGAAGGAGGCTTACGGCGTCGGCGAAGAGGTTGCAAGAAAGCTTTATCAGCATTTGTGGATTTATTCGCACGGCATTGCTGCAATGCTCGCTACGGGGCTTTGTGGATACACGCCGGCACAGGTGGAAGAGCAGCTGACGGATGTATTCAGGGGACTGCTGGGACGGTATGAGGTTTCTGTCAGGCATGAAAGGGATACAGGATGATAAGCAGGCAAATGCGTCAGCATGTCAGCAGGAGCGTGTTTGAAACTCGCTCTGGGAAAGGTGGAATCAACGTGATAAGAATTGAGAATGTGCATAAAAGCTATGGGAGCGGCGAGAGCAGAAATGAGGTATTGAGAGGAATATCACTGGATATCAAAGATGGAGAGTTTGTGGTGCTGCTCGGCGCTTCCGGATCGGGAAAATCGACCCTGCTAAATGTGATTTCCGGTCTGGAGCCTGCGGATGAGGGAACGATATGTTATGGCGACAGAATGGTCAGCGGTATGAGCGATAAGGAGCGGACTGTGTTTCGAAAAGAGACAATCGGATATGTGTTCCAGCAATATTTTCTGCTGCCGAATCTGAATGTGGATAAAAATGTGAGGCTTGGAGCGGATTTGGCGGGAAACGCGGATTACCGGAAATTGATTGAGGCGGTAGGGCTGGCAGATAAGCTTGGAAAATATCCGCATGAATTAAGCGGCGGGGAGCAGCAGCGCGTATCCATCGCGCGGGCGCTGGCAAAACGGCCGAAGGTTCTGTATCTGGACGAGCCTACCGGTGCGCTGGACGAGGCGACGGGGAGGATGGTGTTGAAACTGGCTGGTCAGCTGCAAAAGGAAATGGGATTTACAATGGTCATGGTGACGCACAATCAAAACATTGCGCAGATGGCAGATACGGTTATCTTTATGAACAGCGGAAAGGTTGTGGAACAGCGCCGCAATGACAGTCCGAAAACCGCATATGAAATCGCATGGTAGGAGGTGGTTTTATGATTGTAAGCCTGAAGGATATTTATAAAATGGCCGGCATTTTGGTTGTCAGTTTTTGCGCCGTTTTTGTTTGCACCATGTTTTTGAATTATGATCTGGATCTTTCGGCATTGGAAACGTACATCACGAAAGATGCATCAAAAGCAATGTATGATGCACAGCGCAGCACAGCCAGAGTCATCACCGGACTGTCCGGCGGCTGTCTTCTGGCGACAACGGTTGTGCTCCTGTGCTTTTATATCGGACATTATGTCGATACGCACCAGAAGCAGTTAGGAATCATGAAGGCGTTGGGCTATTCACAGGGATCGATTGCCCGGCATTTCTGGGTATTTGGAATGCCGGTACTTTTTGGTACTGCTTTTGGGTACGCGGGAGCACATCTGCTGATGCCGCTGTTATATGAGGTTCAGAATAAAGACGGATATCTGCCGGATGTTTCTATATCTTTTCATCCGAAGCTGTGCGCAGTGCTTGTTCTGCTTCCGTCGCTTTTTTTTGCCCTGCTGGCAGTCGGCTACAGCTTTTTAAAGCTGAGAATTCCCGCACTGTGGCTTATCAGGGAGCAGTCTGCGCAGAAGGTAGTTCCTGCAAAAAAGGATACCGATATGTCATTTTTGCGGGAGCTGCAAAAAAGCAATGCGCGGCAGAAAAAGTCTCTGGTCTTTTTTATAACATTTGCCGTGTTTTGCTTTGCGTCGATGATGCAGATGTCTTTTAGCATGGACGGTCTGGCAAGCCGGATGATGGCAGTCATGATTATGGCAATTGGTATGGTGCTTGCAGCTGTCATTCTTTTGATTGCAACGACATCCGTTGTAAAAGCAAACCGAAAAACGATTATCATGATGAAGGTTTTTGGTTACAGCGCAAAAGAATGCGCGGGTGCCGTGCTGAATGGTTACCGGCCGTGGGCGTATGTGGGATTTGCTGCAGGGACAATATACCAGTATGCACTGCTGAAAATCATGGTCAGCGTTGTGTTTCAGGATATGGAGGGCGTGCCGGAGTATGGGTTTGATGTACCGGCTCTGCTTATAGCCTTCGTGGCATTTTTTGTTCTGTATGAGGTGATGATGCATATGTATACGAAGAAAATAGAGCGTTTGTCCGTGAAGGAAATTATGCTGGACTGATTTTTATCAGGCGGCCAAGAAACTCATCCGAAATATGTTTACTATTTTTCTTTGTTATGATATAATGAGCGTTAGCGAGAAGAATGAGTTTACTCATTCGGCGAGCGGCGAATGGTGATCATGA
>CANOFI010000100.1 GCA_947565255.1 uncultured Lachnospiraceae bacterium | reverse complement strand
CTTGAACCCTCACGTCGTTGCCAACACTAGATCCTTAGTCTAGCCTGTCTGCCAATTCCAGCATTCCCGCTTTTTCATATGATTGATTAACACGCCTAATTATAATACCATTTTCTATCCTGATTGTCAACTATTAATTTCAAATATTTGTCATTTTATTTGTCATTTTTCATTTTGTCGTTTTTCGTCCTGCCATTTTATTTTGCAAAAATGTGTTTTGTAATGGATGCGATTGCCGAATGAACAGCCGGCAGTCCTTCCTCTCTGCCTCATACATGCCGCACACTCTAGGCTTTCCCGAAAACCGCTGTCACTGTTATGCTGGTTTTGTCCATCTTTGCAAATATCTCGCCGTTCATTTTGTGCATCAGCTGGCGGCAGATGTACAGACCAAGACCGCTGCCGCTGATATTTTCAGAATTTTTCCCCCGCCAGAAGCTCTCGAAAATATATGGCAGCTCCTCCTTTTCCAGCGTACAGCCGCCGTTCCTTACCGCCACGAGCACCTCTTCCTCCCCATCCGGAAACAGCAGTTCGATTTTTGACCCGTCACCGTATTTTAATGCATTTTCAATTACATTCTGCAGCACTTCCATGCTCCGGTTCAAATCCCCGTACAGCAGGCAGTTTTTATACGTTTCGACTACGAATTCTGTTTTTACAAGCGATACTTTTTCACGGTAATACGCAGCAATCCCCTGTACCAGCTCCGATAAATAAAATTCCCCGTTCTCCACATCAAGGCTTAAAAAATCTTCGCGCGAGGCAAGCACAATCTCTGAAATATATGCCTCAATCTCATCCGCCTTCTCGTTGATGCTCCCGGCAATCTCACACTTCTTCTGCGGGTCGGTATAAAGATTTTTGGACAGCGCCTTCGCATACAGCTTAATCGCGGAAAGCGGCGTTTTGATATCGTGCGAGAGCGACAAAAGAAGCGTTTTTTTCTCCTTCTGCAGCTCCAGCTCCCTGCATTTTTGCTGCTCGATATTCTCACGGAGCAAATCGATTCCCCATAAAAATTTCCCAAAAAAACGGTTTTTGCTCTCCTTCACCGGCGAAGTCAGGATGCCCCTGGAAAGCTCATAAGGAACATTCGTAAGGCGTTCGAACGGACGTAAAATCTTTTTGTACACATAAAACAAAGCGCCCACAACAGCCCCCATTACTACCGCCAGAATGATGTTTACAGCAACCATTATCTGTAAATTGCCGTCTGTGTCCACTGCCCTGTAATCAAACCGGTACAGCCTGCCATTAATCTTTCGCACCACATAATCGCTGTCCGTATCAAAAAAATCCTCGCTGCATTCCGCGACATGATATACATAGCTGCACTGTGACAAATCAACATTCTTCAGGCCGTTTTGCTCGATTTGAAGCGCAATCCTGTTGATTTCCACGCGGTACGGCCTGCCGCTCTGCTTCCGGCCTGCGCTGTACAGAAGCAGATTGGCAAATACAAATATAACAGCAAAACTTATAATTGTAACGGTTAAAACCTTATAAAACCCTTTCATAAATACCGATACCCCACTCCCCACACAGTCAAAATTCTCTGCGGTTTTTTCGGGTCATCCTCTATTTTCTGCCGCAGCCATTTTATATGGACAGTCAGTGTCTGCGGCTCAGAATCACTGTCGCTTCCCCATATGGTATTGAACATATATTCCTTTGAGAGCGTACGCCCGCGGTTTTCAATGAGCAGGAGCAGCAGTTCAAATTCCTTTGCCGTCATTTCAAGCTTCATATCATCCTTGTATACAGTACGCGCAGCTTTGTTCACGCGCAGACTGCCGTCAGTGATCTCGTCAAGCGAATACCTCCGCTTGAAAATACCGCTTATTTTCGCGAGCAGAATATCAATATCATACGGCTTTTCGATATAGTCATCCGCACCCAGACGGAGTCCGAGCAGTTTGTCGTCCTTGTCCGTCCGGGCGCTGACAATCAAAATCGGCGTATTGCTTTCCGCACGTATCCGTTCGCAGATTGCATATCCGTCCTTACCAGGCAGCATGATATCAAGCACGATAAGCCTTGCCCCATATCTCTGATACAGCGATAAGGCTTTCTCGGCATTTTCTGCAATGGACACCGTGTAATTTTCCGCACGCAGAAAATCACACAGAAGTTTTGCCAGTTCCTTATTATCCTCAACAATTAAAATATCAGCCAATTTATCGCCTCCGGTTATTACCAGCCCATTTCCATAAGCCAGCCGTTCAGTGCACGTTCCCTGTCACGCAGCTTTGTCCTGTCATACCTGCCTAGATTGTACTCCCCTTTTATATTTCCGTCAACAATATACAAAATTCTCATACATTTTGCAGCAACCTTTACATCATGCGTTACAAGCATAATCGTCGTTCCCTCTGCGTTCAGCCCGGCAAGCTCCTCCATCACCTCATCGGAGGCGGAACGGTTAAGCGCGCCCGTCGGCTCATCGGCAAAAATCATTGCCGGCCTGTTAATCATGCTCCGGCAAATACAAGCGCGCTGCAGCTGCCCGCCCGACACCTCATTGATGTCGTTATCGGCAACGTCGATAATGCCGAGCTTCCTCATCAGAACATGGCCGCGCTCAACCGTTTCCCGGCGCGTTTCCCTTATCTTGCCGGACTGACACGCGGGAAGAATGATGTTGTCAAGCACCGAAAGATTTTTCATCATATACATCTGCTGAAAAATAAATCCCATTTCATCAAGCCGCAGTTCGGCAAGCTCCTTCTGGTTCATTTTTGCGATATTCCTTCCGCAGAAATCCACCTCGCCCGCCGTAATCCCGTCCATTCCCGAAACGGCATACAGAAGCGTGGATTTGCCCGAACCCGACGGTCCCATAACAGCAGTCATTTCTCCCTTTTCAATACAAAAATTCATATTTTTCAGAACATTGTTCTGCCGCTTATTTACCACATATGTTTTACAAAGTTCCTTTACCTCTAAAATTTTTTCCATAACAGCCTCCTGTCTATTCCTTTTGAAAACGATAAAATGTACTGGGTTACTGCAGTCATTTTTTCACGATATTGTTCTAATTTTTTATACAATTCACACAATTTATTACACATTTTATAAAGGTCATCCTTCTACTCAATGTTTGAAATCTGGGAGGAAGAAATCTTGCGCAGACCCTGGGCCGAAACAAACGCCGCAAACGCCGTTGCAGCAAGCACAATGAGAGGATACACGACATATACTTCCACCGCCCGGATTTTAAATTCAATGCTGTATGCTCCCATCATTCGGAAGATCGGCGTAATGATGACTGATGACAGAAACGGGGATGCAAGTGCTCCCAAAAGCACGGACACAATCAGCACAATACCAATCCGCAGGGTCTGCCACAGGATCAGTGAATTATTTTTAAATCCTATCGCTTTCAGAAGCGCAATTTCGCCTTTTTCCCTGGTGATAAAGCTCTTTACCATAAGTACTGCCACAAGAACATTGATTCCGAGAACAAGGCTTAAAATCAGCATTTTCATACTGCTGAGCTGTCCGGCAACATCACCTATCATATAAGTGACATATCCGCCGGAAGTATATATTTTTGCATCCGGATAAAGCTTTTCCAACATCGCTTTTCGGCTGGCAAGCGCTGCTTTATCCGGGTTATCCTTATATTTGACCTGTATTCCGAAGCAGCCCGCCGCATAGCTGTAATCCAGCTCCGCATCCTGATAAAACCGCACGCCTTCTCCCATATTGTTCATGCTCTGATTAATTGCGGTAACGGTATATGTTTTTGTATCCTCTCCAACCTTTATCATCACTTCGTCGCCGATTGCAGCGTCTATCTGCTCTGCGATCAGAAACGTCAGCGCCACTTCGCGAACATTTTGCGGCGGTGTTCCGTCGATATACGTATACCTATCCGTTGTGACGCCGCCCATACCCTGGAACGACAGCGAATTTGTGCGCTTATCACCCTTTAAAATATTTGAGCGGAACATAATCTCCTGAAAAACGTCAGCGTCTATTCCGTTTTGTTTCAACATATCCCGCACTTCAGACAACTGCCGGCTGACCTTTGCCCTGTTGTCCTCACCGGGATGGAACAACAGTTCCTGCGAAATCACGTGGTCGCTTTTTGCCATATTAAACAGTGTAATCAGCTCGTCGGAGCGCAGTGTGTTAATCGTGTTCACAGGAATAATTACAAGCAGTGTCCCCATTATAAAAATAATGATCATGGAAATACAGCTTTTTATTCCGCTGAAAACATCGTTAACCGCCATAAACAACACCGTCGGCATATGTGTTTTTTCAAGATGGAACATCCCCTTTTTCTGAAAGCGCTCTCCCGTTTCGCCGCTG
This sequence comes from uncultured Lachnospiraceae bacterium, assembly GCA_947565255.1. GTDB lineage: Bacteria > Bacillota > Clostridia > Lachnospirales > Lachnospiraceae > JAAVZI01. The sequence continues at coordinate 3,582 of CANOFI010000100.1, read as the reverse complement.
TGAATCGCATCAATTGGGGAAAATTTACAAATCTTTTTCGTACAAAAATAACAAAACAAAACAACAAATGCGCACGCCATCGCTGCCGCCCCGATATTGATAAAAACATTATCATCGCTGGAAATTACAATTTTTTCTGAAACCTGACTGACCATTGCCCTGCTGAATGGAAAGCTCAGTCCAAGTCCGATAATCGTACCGATAAAAGCAAGCACAAAATATTTTACTGCGTACAGTCCGCGAATTGCGCTGTTTTTTATGCCAATCGCTTTCATAACGCCGATTTCACGAAATTCTTCAGCAATTGTGAAGTTTATAATAAACCGCAGAATTACCATTGAAATCAATATCAGACATACGCCTACCACCAAAAGAATCGCTGCCATGAGGACATCCATAAAATAGATCATCTTTAGCATAGAATGGTCTACCGACATTATGGTGTTTATGGCCAGCGCATTAAACCTGTCCCGGAAACTGTCATCCTTCGTATGTACCTCGACTGAACTGCAGATGGCGGCTTTCTCCCCCTCAAACAGCTTTGCATCCTTTTCGCTTACAAGAAATCTTGTGATTCCAGCCATCGCTGAACCGAAAAGAGCATCCTTGGTATATCCCTTTATCGTAAATTCCTTTTCAATTCCGCCCTGACTGATACGTATCTTTCCGCCCTCATGAAAATCATTCTTTCCCGAATGAAAGATAAAGCTTGTAACATAGATTTCACCATCATTAATGTGGGTAATCTCCCTGTCATTCTTGTCATAAACCCTGGTACCGCCGAGTGTCGACAAGGCCAGCGTATTGGAATAATCGAATTTTTCATTTTCGATTAACACGTTTTTGGGTTCAATCTGAATCAGCCGTGAAATGTGATATCTGTATCCGTTCTCCCCGGCATACTCCTCAAACCGTTCCATATCGGAAGCATTGGTTGTGGCAAACCAGTAATCCGGCGTACCCGCCTTCTCAAAAAAATTGTCGAGCGCGCTGCTCACGGTAAGCAGGTTATTCGCACTTCCCGCTATAAACGTCGCCGCCAGAATCACAAAAATCAGCAGAATAACGTTCATTGTTTTCTTGCGCTTTATGTCTTTTTTCAGTATCTGCAAATACATAGTGTTGCTCCTTTCCTCTGCTATGATATCACAGGCATTTACGAAACTCTTATTTTGCAATCACCTGAATGCTGATTTTATCCTATCATGAAAGTTATTAAATAATCCTTAAATAAAATCATTTTTACTAAAATATGCAGAGCATCGGATTCCTCCTTTCGGGCATGTCTGCAGAACTGCTGCCCGCGGAACTAAAAAATAAAAAACTAAGAAACAAAAACAGAGGCCGCTGCAAAACAACTGTCAAAACAATATACAGACCATACATCTTGTGGTATATACTATATATTGTACTGCATGTCCTTTTACAACAACCTCTGATAAATACAATACACCAATACTAATTTGTCAGATATTCTGTCTTCACATAGCCGACTCCGCCGTCATACTGAATCTGGCTCCATCCGTTATCACACACCGCATACCGCGTCAGTGATGTGTCGGAAGAAACCTGCCCGGCCATATTTGCCGTTTCACTCGCCTCTAAACGTACATTGATCGTCGTTGTTGGCTTCACCGTATCACCGGTTACACGGAATGTTGTTACATAATCCGATTTTACATACCCCTCCATATTATTATACTGCACCTTTGACCAGCCATTATCCGTCACTTCCACACGGGTTGCCTGATCCCCGACAATCATCGTTGTAATGCGCTGCGCCGTCTCATCATTTCCTCCGCGGAGATTCACATTTGCTGTAATCAGCACCGTTTCATTCACTTCTGCCGGAGCCGGCTGCTGCGGTTCCTCTGTCTTCGGTTCTTCAGCCGGCGGCTCGTCCGGCGCTTTGGTGGGCTCTTCCGTTGGCTTTGAATTTTCATCCGTCTCCTCAGGCTTTTTTGTCGCCTTCGCGCTCACCGTCCCGGATGCCGCCTTTTTCTTTGCCTTTTCAATCAGTGTCGTATCGCCGCCGAATCCCTCAATAAATTCCAGCAGCGTCGGCGAGGATGCAAGGGCGTCCACATAACGGTTATTGACATCCTCTAAAAGCTGCTTTACTTCCTCGCTCTCGCGTTCAGCCGTTATGAAATCCTGCACCTTTTCTTCGATTTCATCCCCCTTATAAATATACAATCCACCCTCCTTGGTCGTCTTGACATAATGTGTCTCCAACCCCGGAACAAACGTATCTTCATTTTTAAATTTAATGTCGTATTCGACAAAGACAAGATAACAACCCTTCTTCGGGCAGTCCTTGCTGTACACATTAATATTGTTATAAGCCTCAATAAACACTTTCTTCCTTCGGATTTTCTCCTTATCCTGGTCCGAAATATCACTGACAATCTGCTCTAAGGCCGTAATATCGGACGCCGACATCGCCGCATAGTACTGCTGCATCAGCTGCGTCACATCTTCTGGTGTTTTTTTCTTCAGCTCCTTTTTTATCTCGGATATCGTTTTTGTATTCGAACCGGCCTCTTTCGCACTTTTTCCTTTTTCCGGAGAACCAAAAACCCTCCCGAGAATCAGCACAACCAACACAATAACCAGTATGCCGGCAATCACATAAATCAAATTATTAAGTAATATATTCTGTTTTTTTGTTTTTCTCATTCCGATTCCTCCTGTGAGCGTATCTTTCCAAATCATCAATTCTGTCTATATTTTTTCCGATAACTCGACGGCGCTGACCTGAACCCTCTCAAATCAGCACCGTCAAATTCAACTAAAAAAATACAGCTGAAGGGAATCGAACCCCCGCACATGGTACCGGAAACCACTGCTCTATCCACTGAGCTACAGCTGCACACAACAAAAACCTCTTTTTGCTGCCACGATACATTTTACCACCTATTTTGCAATTTGTCCAGTATTTTTTCAAAAATCAGCAGGTAATATATAAAAAACAAAAAATGGCTGCCGATGCTGTTTCCCTGACCATCAGCAGCCATTTTCTTAAATTTCTATCTCTTCACCGGTATCCAAATCCCGAAGAATTCGTCTGTCGCGGTCATAACGGTAGATATGACCGGACAAAACCTCCTCCTTCATAACCCGTTCTTTATTTACTTCTCCGACCATATTCCTCAACTGGTCGGGTTCGCCGTCTTCCACCTTTAAAAACAGCAGTTCATTAATACTGCTTGGAAGAATATAGAGATCCGACCCTAACTGGTTCGCACAATTCAAAAGCACGTCCGGATAATACATAACCGCAGCACCAAAAATACAGCTCTGGTTCGACAGAACATACAGCTTTGGCTCCTCCTCTGTTTCAAAAAACAGCTCCTCCTGCTCCTCACCCTGCAGCCTGCGCATCATATCCAGTATCGGAACCGCTATCTCCTTTTCGTTCTGGCGGCTGTTAAAAAGCGCCTGTTCAAAAAGCTCCTGCTCCGTCACCATCCATAATGCAAGCTGGCTTTTCCTCACAGCAATCGCTCCATTCAAAAGCATCGGATCCGCAAAAATGGTAAAAACAACGAAATCTAAGCCTAATGGTCAAACTGAACTGGA
>CANOFI010000099.1 GCA_947565255.1 uncultured Lachnospiraceae bacterium | reverse complement strand
GACTACGGAGCTGAACATGAGCATTTCTGAGGATAGAGCAGAAATGATGACGCTTAACTGCGCCAGCACATATCATCCAAAGGATGACACCTTTGACATATCTATGAAGCTTTCCGGCGACGAGGATACGTTTGGCTCTCCATTAAGCTTCACCCTTTCAGCTGACGGGTCTTACAAGGATGTGAAAAAAGGAGTTGGCTTTACCACCTCCTATGATACAATGAAAATTGCACTGAATGCAGACGATGAATCCTATACCGTGGAGCTTTCCGGCGAAATGTATTACGGTGCGCTGACGGATAAAGTAAAAAAGCCATCCGGAACAGAATACGATTTGCTGAACATGACCGAAGAACAGAGCGATCAATTATTGAAAGAATTAAAGCAGAATTCCCTGCTCTCCACCGTTTTGTCTGACATAAGCGGAAAAGACATTGTGACTCTGCTTGATGAATTCTGGAAGGGCTTTGCAAAGGGATTTTCACAGGGAGTTTCAGGAGGACTTGACGACTATTCTGACTTCGACACTGATTTTTCCGATGATGACGATGACTGGCTGACTGATGACGACACGGACGATTTCTCTGATGATGATGACGACCGGCTGTCTGATGACGACACGGACGACTTTTCTAATGATAATAACAACAATGATACTAACAATAATGATGCCTCTTTAGGGCTCTATTCCTCCATGGAAGAATATGTTGCATCTTCGGAAATACAGTCCCAGCTGAATTCCTTAAAGAATTCGTTTGACGGTATGGGAATGAGTATCGATATGAGAGGCGAAGGCAACAAACTGATTTATTCCTACAAATATGATACTCTTGTAAAAGAAGACGGCATGGCAGAAATGCTTGAGAGCGAGGCAGCAAAGCAGGCGGACGTCTTTGTACAGACAGCAGCGTCTTTGAAAACTGTCGTATCCGTAAATAATCCGGTTGTTGTAATTGAATACATTGATGCAAACGGTGAGATGATATTTACTAAGGAATATGCAGCAAAATAAATCATGTCTGTACATTGAACAATTTCTATAACCGGAAGCAGGGCAGTTTACCATGAATACATTTTTTATTTATCTCTGGTTACAATTTAAAAAAATGTTTCAGCTTATGCCGAAACTCATCCTTGCAACAATTGTGCTGGCCATTCTGGCCGGTACAATTGCTTTTTATGGTACAAAACTGCTTTACCAGGACTCTGCCGCGGACAAAGTGACCATTGCTCTTGTCATCGAAGATGAAACACCACTGATGGATTTGGGGCTGCAGTATCTGCAGTCCTCCGAGAGCGTCAACACATTCTGTGAGCTTTTGTCCACCGACTTAAAAACGGCAAGGCGCCTGGTCGAGGAAAAAAAAGCGGCGGCATTTATCCATTTTCCAAAGGGGTTTACCGACGATATTGTCAGCGGTGAAAACACGCCTGCCACCGTCACTTTTTCCGGAGAACCCGGAATTGAACAGCTACTTTTTAAAGAACTGGCAAATACGGCTTCCCGGATTTTAAGCTATGCGCAGGCGGATATATACACCATTCATGATCTGTATGAAAAATATAAATTTAAGGAAAAACGCGGCAGACATTACGATTTTATTAACGAAAACACAATGTACACTGCTTTCATCCGCGGACAATTATTTGAGGTAAAACAGATTTCTTCCACCGGGGCTCTGTCCACAAAAGACTTTTATTTCAGCTCCGGTCTGGTACTGCTTGTTCTGCTGCCGGGAATGTCCCTCGGCGGATTTGCGCGGCTGGAAAAAGAAAGTCTTGGCATTCTCCTTTCGCGCAAAAAGCTTTATGCCCCTTTGCGCCTGCTCGCAAAGCTTTTTGTCCTTTTGTTCTTCTACCTGCTGGTATGGTGCGCCCTGCTCTGGCTGTGCCTTGGCACACAGATGTTTTTTTACCAGTGCATTCCGGTTGTACTGGTGCTCGCACTGTTCTGCGCATGCTGGACCCTGTTTTGCTACCAGCTTACCCGGCATGAAATGTCCGGAACGCTTCTGTTGTTTTTTTCGGCAATTGTCAGTACCTTCTGCAGCGGCTGCCTGATTCCTTCTGCATTTTTACCGCAGGCGATCCGTCTGGCCGGCACAGCCTTCCCAGCGCATTTTCTGCACCGGTTATTTGGAACCTTGCTGACAGATACCGGTTTGGCCCGCAAAGAGCTTTTTTCCCTGCTGCTTTTTTCAGCCGGATTTCTGCTCATCGGGCTTGTGCTCGTTACCCGCCGCGAAAGGAGGGCCTGCAAATGATTTCCTTTTATCTGGTATGGCTGTCCGCTTTTTTTAAACGGCTGCTCCGCAAAAAAAGTTTCCTTTTGCTTTTGCTTGCATTTCCGCTTATCTGTATTGCGGTTAGCGCGGGTGCCCGGACGGAAAAACCGCTTCTTCAGGCCGCCCTGTATTTTGAGAACCCGTCTCCCCTTGCGGAAGAGACCACGGATTTGCTCATTCAGAAAAATAGTGTTGTACATTTTTATACGGCATCATCAAAGGCACAGCTGGAGCAGGATGTTGCCACCTCAAAGGCGGAATGCGGATTTATTTTTACAGAGGATTATACATTTGAACATATTTTAGACCCTGCCCTCTGGGAGGGCTCCGTACAGCTTGTCCGCTCCCCCGGCTCTATGCTGGCCGGCAGTGTGAGCGAACTGGTGTTTGATTCTTTTTTCCAGTCCTATTGCAGGGAGCTTTTGACAAGCCGTCTGAAAAACGGGGATGTATTGAAAAAATCATCCCAGCTTTCTGATGTGCTCTCTGACGCCCAAACGCTGTATTCCGAACACTGCGGCGACGGCAGTACGTTTTCTTTCCATTTTGCCCGCCTTTCCGCAGACAGCCTTGAGAAAGTCACGCTGGAAACAGCCAGGCTGCGGAAAACCTTTGTCTCTGGTATCTGCCGCGGAATTTTAAGCGTATTGCTGCTTCTCTGCGGCCTGATGGGGGGACTGCATCTGTTCGGCGACAGGAAAAACAGTCTGTTTTTGCCGATCCGCTCCAGCAAAAGCATTATAATAGAAGGACTCGATGTGGCCGCTCCCATGCTCTGCATGGCTGTATCCGGCATTGCAGGCATGGCCTTCTTCGGCATGGTAAAAAACCCATTCTGGGAGCTTTTGGGGCTTGTTTTGTATATTTTATCCCTGACCTTCGGCATCTGCCTGCTTCTTCGGATTGTCAGAAGCGAAGCTTTTTTCCGCGGACTGATGCCTCTTTTTACAATCGGCTCCCTCGTCTTTGCACCGGTTATTCTTGATTTATCCGTCTACCTGAAGGCACTGCGCGTTCCAAAATTCTTATTTTTAAACAGCTACTATCTTGACATGATAAACGGCGGCGCCAGAGAGCTGTTTTTCCTGTTCGGAGTGACACTCCTGCTCGGAGCATGCTCTCTGGCAGTCGCCAGAATTTCCAGGTCCTGATTTATGTTTCTCATTGAAACGTTGGGAAATAAGCGCAAAACACAATACAACGCATACTGCATCTGGTATGTTATACAATATATTGTACTTTGGTTCTGTTTTCCGCCCTCCTGCCTTATTCCGTCACAACACCCTTCTGCAGCATAATATTGGCATACAGAGCCGATTCGCCGGTTGCAAGAATTGCGTATACCTGCTTTGCCTCCTCATAAAACTGGAACCGCTCAATATTGCCGATAGCCGCCGCGCCTCTTTTATCGTATTTTGCAACGATTTCCTTATATGTATCCCAGATAGGGGTTTCCACCGGATCCCCCGGCATAACCTCCATCAAATTAACTGGTTTTTCCACGTAAGTATCCAGCGGAAATACCTGTAAAATTGCATCTAACAATTCCGGAACCCCATGTCCGTCACAGCGGATGACGATTGCATCCCTGCCCATAGATTCAGCAGGAAAATTCCCGTCGGAAATGACCAGACGGTCGCTGTGTCCCATTTCACACAATACCTTTAATAATTCCGGTGATAAAATTTTTGGTACTCCTTTTAACATAATCCGTATCCTCCTTTTTGTCTGATTGACCTGTTGCAAACCATTCATTCTCTTCATAAAGATGCCAGCCACAGACCACGTTGTGCCTGCCCTCAACATCTTTATAAATAGTATAGCACTATGCGAAAGCGAATGCAAAGAAAATTAACGTGCGTACTCATCAAAAATGTGGTATACTATCCACAAAAGCAATGAGCAGTGCAACATGAATTCAGCATCAGAAGGAGTGAAATCTTTTTATGGAAAACACACAGAAAATACAGCTTTTTGAAAAAACGCCGGTTCCAAAAGCGGTCATGACCCTTGCGGTTCCGACCATAATAAGCTCCCTGGTCATGGTGATCTATAATCTCGCCGACACGTATTTTGTCGGAATGCTGAATGACCCCGTCCAAAATGCCGCCGTCACCCTGGCCGCACCGGTTCTTCTGGCATTTAACGCCATCAACAACCTGTTCGGCGTGGGAAGCTCAAGCATGATGAGCCGTGCGCTCGGCAAAAAGGATTTTGATACGGTCTATAGAAGTTCATCCTTTGGCTTTTACTGCTCGCTCGCCTGCGGAATTCTGTTCTCGCTGCTTTTTACCATATTTCGCTCACCGCTGGTTACGATGCTCGGCGCAGACAGCAAAACGGCTGCCGCAACCGGAGAATACCTGAAATGGACCGTGACATGCGGCGCTGCTCCAGCCATCCTCAACGTTGTGATGGCCTATCTGGTGCGCGCGGAGGGCTCCTCCCTTCATGCAAGCATCGGAACGATGAGCGGCTGTCTGCTCAATATCGTCCTTGACCCGATTTTCATACTGCCCTGGGGGCTGGACATGGGCGCGGCGGGCGCGGGCCTTGCCACATTTCTCTCAAACTGCGTTGCCTGCCTGTACTTCCTTGTGCTGTTATTCGTGAAACGAGGCAGAACATATGTTTGTATCCATCCTTCCATGTTCTGTTTCCGCAAAGTGATTCTTGCGGGCATTTTCGGCGTGGGAATCCCTGCCTCCATCCAGAATCTTCTGAATGTGACAGGGATGACTGTGCTCAACAACTTTACTTCCTCCTATGGCTCTGATGCCGTCGCAGCAATGGGAATCGTACAGAAAATCAATATGGTTCCCCTGTATATTGCGCTGGGTATCTCGCAGGGCATCATGCCGCTTATCAGCTATAATTATGCAAGCGGCAACATTGACCGCATGAAGAAGACGCTGTTATTTTCCGTCAAAATTTCCCTCTCCTTTATGGCCGCAGCCACGGTATTCTTCTATCTTGGCGCCGGGTGGCTGACATCGCTGTTTATGGACCATGCTGTAATAGTGGAACATGGCACAAAGCTTCTGCGCGGGCTCTGCCTGTGCCTGCCTTTTCTCTGCATGGATTTTCTTGCTGTCGGCGTATTTCAGGCGTGCGGGCTTGGCCGGAAGTCCCTTGTATTTGCGCTGCTTCGCAAAATTGTCCTGGAAATTCCGGCGATTTACTTATTGAACAGGCTGTTTCCGCTCTATGGACTTGCCTATGCGCAGCCTGCTGCGGAGGTTGTGCTGGCCTGTGCAGCTGTCGTAACTCTTATGCGTCTGTTTCGGAAGCTGTACCGGGAGGCGGCGGATAAAGGGAAATATGCGGAACATGGCGCTTTTTAGATATAAAAAACTGCATTACAGCGTACTTGTTCTTTATCACTACATTTCTTCATTTACCTGCTCCAGGCAAAATTTAATGATTTTTTCGGATATATAGGTATTTTTATCTACCATCTCCTGTATTATGAGTTTTAACTCATATATCCCTGTCTCATTGCCTTTATCAAAATACCAGGCGTGCCTGTTGCAGGTATTTTCAAATATTTTGCATGCTTCTTTGCATTTGAATCGTTTATAATCACAAAATCCGTATTTTTTCTTTTGCTAAAGTCATAACCCCAACTTCATCATTATGTAATTGCAGCATTAATAATTTTCAGACACACTACCTTTATTACACGAAGAACTGAACAATGGAAACTATTAAGGCAACAACACCAAGAATAATAGAAACCATATTCTCCTTTTTACTTGCCTTCCCAACAATTTCTTTCAACAATCCACGCTCCACATCTTCAACGTAACCAGAACCTGATTCTATTCTTAATGATAATTCCTCACATATCATTTTAAGTTCTCTTATCTGCGTTTCCTTTTCAAAATTAGATTGTAATATCTCATTTATCAGTTTGCTCAATTCCTCATCTTTGGCTGCCTGGCGTGCTAACTCCTCATCCTGGTTTTTATCCTTTTCTTCACCTTTATCAATCTTTTTTTCTAACTCCTCATCCTTGGCTGCCTGGCGTGCTAACTCCTCATCCTGGTTTTTATCCTTTTCTTCACCTTTATCAACCTTTTTCTCTAATTCCTCATCTTTGGCTGCCTGACGCGCTATTTCCTCGTCCTGGCTTTTGTCCTTTTGGGTTTTCTCTGCAAACCTTCTTTCATGCTCAAAAGTTTTCTATTTATTTTCCTCAATCAAAATATCTTGTTTTGTATCTTTCTGCTCATATGATATCAGCCTGCTCTCATGCTCCTTAACCCGCCCGGTTAACTCCTCCTGCTTTTTCATTATATCTTCTTGTGCCTTGAGCTGCCGAACAACTCCCAATATTTCCTGACGGGCAAGTTCATTCAGCTCTTCTTCTGATGCACCTTTTAATCTCAGTTCCAATTCACGAACTACCATACGATTCGTTGCAATATTAGTAACACCTAATCCAAAAAGATATTTGGTTATTTCTCCAAGCTTCTTCTGATATTCAAAAGACACTTTTTGTGCCTGAGCTGCAGAAATTTGTGCATCCGCTAAATTGCCGGTAGCTTTTTGTAGTGATTCGATTGCTTCTTTTTTCTGAAAAAGTCCTGCTGTTTTTTCATTCGCCACTTTCGCACTGGACTGCGCGTCCTCTGCTTTTTTTATAGATGCTTCAACACTCTTACTCAATTCCGACAAACCAGTAAATTGCTCCTCGATAATTGCGGGAATTTGGTTTTCATTTACTAATTCTATGTCCGCTTTCTTTTTTTTACGCATCTAACATTACCTCCACTTAAGTATATCATTTATGTCCTCTAATAATCCTGCGTTCTTTTTTTCAATATCTGCTGCATAATTTTTAATCTTTTTCAAGTCAGACTTTATATCGGCATATGCGATTGCATAATCTTCTGCAGTTTCTTCCATCAATGCATATGCCTCTTCTATCGTTTCTGCAGCACTTTCTGCAGCAACCCACATTTCTGCCTGTTTATAAAACATTTTTCCATTCATAAGGAATATATGTTCATTCATGGCAATAATACGTTCATTTCTTAATTGACTGCGTTTTACTCCCATTTTTACATCTGAAGCAACCGCAGCTGCGAATCTTCCTATTCCCACAAAATTTACCTTCACAAGCATATTAGAAATGAATCCAGCTCCAACACCTCCTGATTTTACCAAAGATTCAATAGCCGCATCCGCCAAATCTATTACCGTCATTGTCCCAGTTGATATAGTAAGCATTCTAATAACCGTTCTATTTTTAAAAGGGAGCGTATTCTCCCAATTTATATCTTTCAAATCACTTATCTCTTTTACATCATTGTCACGAATTTCCATAAAAAATCTTCTTATAAAATAAAAGCCTCTGACAATACATTCATTGATAATTACAGGCACAGCCTGCTTCCCTAATTGCTGCGCCACACCAATTTCTGTCCTTAAGTCAAATTTCAAAGGCATCAGCTTGCCATTTTTATCTCTTTTCCCAAGCAAAGTTCCATTGAATAATTTTGAAATCCATACTGAAAATTCTTTATGCCCATTTTCATTTAATTTTGTAAAAAAAGGCAAAGCGGATATTTCTTTTAACAATGAAACCAATGGTCCTGGAAGACCCGTCCCACCAGTTCCTTCTGAAATTGAACTAGATGAACCAGCCATATCACTTAC
>CANOFI010000098.1 GCA_947565255.1 uncultured Lachnospiraceae bacterium | reverse complement strand
AGCATTTAGTAATGCAGATATTGTAATTTATAATGGCAGGGAAAGGGAAATGCAGATGTATCATATTGCAATATGTGATGATGAAGAATATTTTAGAATTCGGGAAAAGCAGATAATTGAACGATATATGGCAGAACAAAGCTGTGCATTTCGGATTGATTTGTATCCATCTGGAAAAGAGATGCTTGCAAAGGCGGGTGTTCCCTTCCGGTACGATATTGTATTCCTCGATATCAGCATGGAGGAGATGGACGGCCTGGAAACGGCAAAAAGGGTCCGGGAACTGTCGGCTGGTGCTTACATCGTGTTTGTGACAGCCTATATTACCTATGCGCTGGAAGGCTATAAGGTGGATGCGGTGCGTTATCTGTTAAAGGAAGACGATGGCATGGAAAATGCTTTTAAGGAGTGTATGGACACAATAACCGGGCGGATAGCGGATAAGAAGGTTATGTACAGGGTTGACATTAATAAAGAAAAAGGGAATATTCCCATAGATACAATTCTTTATGTGGAGAGCCGGCTGCATAAGGTAATTTTCTATGTAATGGAAGATGAATTGAAAGAATATTACAGATACGATAAACTTGATACCGTGGAACGGGAGTTGCAGGGGTATGGGTTCCTTCGCATTCATCAGAGCTTTTTAGTGAACATGAAGCATGTAAAAGGAGTGGAACGTTATAAAATGAAATTGGACAATGGTTCAGACGTCAGCATATCGAAAAAATATTATAAGCGTGTGGAAATGGAGTATATAATGCGGCAGGGGGAAATATAATGGCATATTATGTTCATACAATACTATTTGTGGCAGGCGAAATATACTGCTGCATGCTTTTGTTTCAGTTTTTTGCAGAGAAAAGAGAAACAGGAAACCGGCTGGCGCCAGTTGGCATAGTGTGTGTGCAGGGGGTTTTGGAAGTTATCATCTCATATGTCCTGTTAGATCATCTGTACATAAGGACGGCAGTGGTTTATCTGATTATTTCTGTTATGATGTTATTATATTTTCGGATTCATTATTTCAAGGCACTGGTGCTGGCGATGCTTTTTCTGGTAATGTCTTTTATAACTGAGTTTGTAACAATTATTGTGATGGAGAAAACGTTTTATCTGATGATGGGACAGTCTCCGGATTTTGATGAAGCAAATATGCTTAACATAGTGGCGGTCATCAGTAAGATTTTGTTGTTTGGGCTTGTTCTGTTTACGGGAAAGCAGCTTGGACGGAGGATGTCGGATACTTTGACCAGGAAGGAATGGTGGATTCTGTTTGCGATTTCTTTTATTACCGTATTTTCGCTGGTAACCATGGTGGCAGACATAGATTTGTTGAATCACGCGGACCAGAGCGGGTTTTTATGGATTTCAATGGGAATGCTGACGGTTAATTTTGTTGTTTACTATCTGCTCGATTCAATTATAGAGAGGGAAAAGAAACTCAGAGAAAGTGCTATTTTCAGGGAAAAGGTCAAAAGCGAAACTGCCATGTATCGTTCTGTGTCTGAGAATCTGGAGAGACAGCGGAAAAGGACACATGAGTATAAAAACCAGCTTGCGGCTATCCGGGCGCTCGTGGAAGGGAAGCAGTACCAGGAGTTAAAAAAATATATAGAAAAAGTGGATGATGCTCTGCGGCTGGACAGGAATGCGATAGATGCAAATCATGTGATTGTGAATGCGATTTTAAACACAAAGTACCGAAATGCGGTATGTGAAGGGATAACATTTGTCCTGAAGGTGGGTGATTTGTCAGAGTTAAAAATAGAAGATGAGGATCTTGTAGTAATCCTTTCAAATCTCCTGAATAATGCCCTGGAGGCTTGTGTACAGTCCAGGGAAAAAGTTATTCAGTTTAAGTTTATACTGGAGGATGGACAGGCTGTGATATCGGTGGTTAACAGCATTGGGACAGAGCCGGTTACGGAGAACGGGAGGCTGGTGTCAACGAAAACCAAGGAGCCGGGAGAGCACGGACTGGGTGTACAGAATGTTGTGGAAGCAGTCGGAAAGTATGGGGGAAGATACGGAATCGAGTATGGGGACGGAATGTTTCATTTTACAATATTAATACCGAATAAAGAAGAGACATAAAATTCCAATTCTGCAATATAATTACCAAATCTGTAATGATAGTAAACAGATAATCTGTTTTATGCTAATATAACAGCAATACAAACATCAGGAGGATTGGTAAGGAATGAACGGAAATAAAAAAATAATGTTATCTGCATTGGATGAATACATAAATAAAGTATATGTTTTGGTTTTATTGTTAGTGCCGGGGGCATGCCAGTGTGCAGGGATTTTGTATACATTTGAAAAATGCATGGGATGGCTGCCGGGAGTGAGCTGGACGGCCCTGGTTATATTTGATGTGACCTGTCTGGTTTATCTGGTAACGGGAATTCTCTTTATTAAAACCGGTTTTTCCAAGGGACTTGTGAAGCAGTCCAGCCTGAAGGCGGGAAAAGTATTTCTTGTAGTGATTATGTTGATACAGTTTAACTTTATTCTGTATATGATTCCGGCAAAGGATTTCTGGGGCTTTGCTTTTTTCTTTGTTGTGCTTACCACTTTTTTCCTGGATTTTAAAATGGTTGCCGTAACATCAGCAGAAATTGCGGGTTCACTGGCAGTTTCCTGGATTGTACGGGCGGATGTACTGCTGCCGCTGAAGGACTCCATGTTCATTGCCAATATGTTAAACAGAATTGTATGCGTAAGCCTGTCCCTGCCCACAACCGTACTTTTGACCTGGCTGGTCAGCCGTTTTCTTGTGAATGCGAAAAAAGACGAGATGGAACGCAACAATGAAAAAGTAAAAACGGTGCTTAATTCTGTGCAGGTATTGTCGGAAAAGCTGCTTCGTTCGGGGACGGTGCTTTCGCAGATTTCCGAGAATGAAAGCGCTTCCGTAGAAGAATTATCGGCTACAAGCGAGCAGCTTCTGGAAGGGAGCAACAGACTGGATGGCAAAACCGGAGAAAGCATGGACAATCTGAGGGAGCTGGATGAGTGGAAGAATGTGATGGCGGATAATGTAAAGAAGGTTGAAATGACGTCAAAGGACCTGCTCGATAAGTCAAAGGAGAATGAAAAGCTCCTTGCAGACCTGAAGGCCATCAATGGGGAGGTGTCCGAGTCGATGTTTGCCACAACGGATGTTGCACAGAAATTGTCCGGGGCAGTACAGCAAATCGGGACGACGCTCAGCCTGATTAATGAAATATCTGTGTCAACGAATCTGCTGGCTTTGAATGCCTCTATTGAGGCAGCAAGAGCGGGTGAGGCGGGAAGGGGATTTGCCGTAGTTGCCCAGGAGGTTGGAAACCTGGCAAACAGCACGAAGGAATCCCTTGACGAGGTGGAAGCTGTAATCGAGCGGGTACAGGATAACGTGGAAGAAATAACAATGTTTGTACACGATAATTCCAGAAAGCTTGATAAGCAGAATGAATATTTTACAAATGTATTTGCGGGAATCACAGATATGACAAAGTTGCTGGGAGTATCGGTGAATGCGGTGGATACGATGGGCGGGGTGCATGATAAGCAGGCACAGGTAATACAAGATACCGTATCGATTAATAAAGAGATTGCAGAGAACATTCGGAATGAGAATACACAATTTCAGTCTATTAACGATATGGTTGAGAATAATGTCCGGGATATTTCGGAGATCTCCGCACAGATTAATGCAATTAATGAAATGGCGGATGAGATGAACAGACTTTTGACGGTTGAGGTTTAGAGCGTGTCTGAAAATTCATTCACGCTCTAAGGCTGCAGGACAACAAAACTAACATAATTATGGAAGGAAAAGAAGTATTTTGTGAGAAAACAGCTATCTAACAGGGAAGCTGCATTTGTACAAGATATACAAAATGAGATTCTTCTTTTTAAAAAAGATTATATAATATTTTGAATAAAAAAATAAAAAAGTGCTTGCATTTACCAAAAATATGCTATATAATAATTTGTGCTGTGGCATGATAGCTGTGAAGCGCGAGGTTGCTGCCCGGATGTGGCAGGTTTTCCGCGGAGCGAATGTCAAGTTAGGAAACTGGCGACAAGTCACTGTACAAAACATAAGGTCTACCATAGGAGTAGAAACAACGTGTGAAAATCATCAGGATACACACGGGAGAGTGTACAGTCACCGCTTGTCGTACTGCAAATAAGTGCGAAGGAGGCGACTTTTTTTATGGCAAGTCAAATAATGAGAATCACATTAAAGGCTTATGACCATCAGATTATTGATGCATCAGCCAAGAAAATCATCGATACTGTTAAGAAAAACGGATCTCAGGTGAGCGGACCGGTGCCGCTGCCGACTAAGAAAGAAGTAGTTACCATTCTTAGGGCCGTACACAAGTACAAGGATTCCAGAGAACAGTTCGAGCAGAGAACTCATAAGAGACTGATTGATATCATCGCACCGACCCAGAAGACGGTGGATGCATTATCCAGACTGGAGATGCCGGCTGGTGTTCACATTGATATCAAGATGAAGCAGAAGTAATGAAAACGAGACAATCCTGAAGGGTTTATATAGAAGCAACATATGGAGTAACATAAGTTCCACTTATATTGACTGTTCTAGGATGAACACAATTGTGTTCCGCTGTAGAAAAAACAGGAGGTATTAAAATGAAGAAAGCGATTTTAGCTACAAAGGTCGGCATGACGCAGATCTTTGATGAGGACGGAGTGCTGACTCCGGTTACTGTGCTTGTGGCAGGCCCGTGTGTGGTGACACAGGTCAAGACGGTTGAAAATGATGGGTACAGCGCAGTTCAGGTTGGATTTACTGACAAGAGGGAAAAGTTAGTAACCAAACCGCTGAAAGGTCATTTCGACAAGGCAGGCGTATCTTATAAGAGATATTTAAGAGAATTTAAGTTTGATAATGCTGAAGAGTACGCATTGGCCCAGGAGATTAAGGCTGATATTTTTGAAGCCGGCGACAAGGTAGATGCAACGGCAATTTCAAAAGGAAAAGGATTCCAGGGTGCAATCAAGAGACATGGACAGTCCAGAGGACCTATGACGCATGGTTCCAAGTACCACCGTCATGCAGGCTCCAACGGTGCATGCTCCAGTCCGAGCAAAGTATTCAAGGGCAAGAAGATGCCGGGACATATGGGTGCAAAAAGGATAACCATCCAGAATCTTGAAGTAATCCGGGTTGATGCAGAGAACAACCTGTTGTTAGTAAAAGGTTCGGTACCAGGACCAAAGAAAGCTTTAGTTACAATTAAAGAAACGGTGAAGTCAATCTAATGCTTTTATAGGAAAGGAGGAACACACAGATGGCAAAAGTATCTGTTTATAATATGGAAGGCAAGGAAGTCGGAACGATGGAGCTGAACGATGCAGTGTTCGGTGTTGATGTGAATGAACATTTAGTGCATATGGCAGTTGTCCAGAACCTTGCAAATAAACGTCAGGGAACACAGAAAGCGAAAACCCGTTCAGAAGTGTCCGGCGGTGGAAGGAAGCCATGGAGACAGAAGGGAACCGGCCATGCAAGGCAGGGTTCAACAAGGTCTCCGCAGTGGACAGGCGGCGGAGTTGTATTTGCTCCGACACCAAGGGATTATTCGTTCAAGATGAACAGAAAAGAAAAGAGAGCTGCACTGCAGTCTGCTCTGACATCCAGAGTACAGGAGAACAAGTTCATTGTTCTGGATGAATTAAAAATGGATGAGATTAAGACAAAGAATTTCAAGGCAGTACTGGATAACCTGAATGTATCCAAGGCGCTGGTTGTTCTGGATGAAAATGACCAGAATGTTGTATTATCCGCAAGAAACATTCCGAAAGTACAGACAGCCCTGACCAATACAATCAACGTATATGACATTATGAAATACAGCACAGTCATTGCGACAAAGGCGGCTGTAGCAACAATCGAGGAGGTGTATGCATAATGGCTAACATTCAGTATTATGATGTAATCCTGAAACCGGTTATTACAGAAAAAAGTATGGCTGCAATGGCTGACAAGAAATATACATTCCTGGTTCATACCGAAGCAAACAAGACTATGATTAAAGAAGCAGTTGAGAAAATGTTTGCCGGAACAAAAGTGGCAAAGGTCAACACAATGAACATGCAGGGAAAGAAGAAAAGAAGAGGTGCCGTTGTCGGCAGGACAGCAAAGAGCAAGAAGGCAATTGTCCAGCTGACAGAGGACAGCAAAGAGATTGAAATCTTTGAAGGTCTGTAATTTCTGTGTGAACACACGGCACAGTTGCAATAGCAACCCATATACGCAATCGAGCGTGAAAAGAAACGATGCTGTCCGCAGACTGTAATCTGCGGCAGGTAAAATGAAAGGAGAAAGAAAAATGGGAATCAAAACATATAACCCATATACGCCTTCCAGAAGACATATGACGGGTTCTGATTTCAGCGAAATCACAAAGTCCACTCCTGAGAAATCTTTGGTTGTTTCTCTGAAGAAGACGGCCGGTCGTAATAATCAGGGTAAAATTACAGTAAGACATCATGGTGGCGGCGCAAAGAGAAAATATAGAATTGTAGATTTTAAGAGGAAGAAAGACGGAATTCCGGCAAAGGTTGTTGGAATTGAGTATGATCCGAACAGAACGGCCAATATTGCACTGATCTGCTATGCGGACGGTGAAAAGGCTTACATTCTTGCTCCGGAAGGATTAAAAGACGGAATGCAGGTTATGAATGGAAGCGGAGCAGAAGTAAGGGTAGGCAACTGCCTTCCGTTATCTGAAATTCCGGTTGGTACCCAGGTTCATAACATTGAGCTTCACCCTGGAAAGGGAGGACAGATGGTTCGTTCTGCCGGTAACAGCGCACAGCTGATGGCGAAGGAAGGCCAGTATGCAACGCTTCGTCTGCCATCTGGTGAAATGAGAATGGTTCCGATTATCTGCCGTGCTTCGATTGGCGTTGTCGGAAATGCGGACCATAGCCTGATTAACCTTGGAAAAGCAGGACGTAAGCGTCACATGGGTATCCGCCCTACGGTTCGCGGTTCTGTTATGAATCCGAATGACCATCCGCACGGCGGTGGAGAAGGAAAGACTGGTATCGGCCGTCCGGGTCCATGTACACCATGGGGTAAACCGGCGCTTGGTCTGAAGACAAGAAAGAAGAACAAACAGTCGAACAAGTTAATCGTAAGAAGAAGAGATGGTAAGGCTGTGAAATAACAGCCGGAAACGTAAATCATGAGTGTATAAGGAGGTTAGAACCTATGGGTCGTTCACTTAAAAAAGGACCATTTGCTGACGCAAGTTTATTGAAGAAAGTAGATGCTATGAACGAATCGGGAAATAAACAGGTAATTAAGACATGGTCACGCCGTTCTACTATTTTTCCATCATTTGTTGGTCATACATTTGCTGTTCATGATGGAAGGAAGCATGTGCCGGTATATGTGACGGAAGATATGGTTGGACACAAGCTTGGAGAATTTGTTGCAACCAGAACGTATAGAGGGCATGGCAAAGACGAGAAAAAGTCGAAAGTTCGTTAACAGAGGATACCCCATGGGGGTATACCAGAATGCCCAAAAAGCAGGGCGAATTATGGAAACACCCTTGTGGGTATACCAATATGCCCAAAAAACAGGGCGAATTATGGAAAGGAGGCTCCAATCGTGGCAAAAGGACATAGATCCCAGGTGAAACGTGAGAGAAACGAGAGGACAAAAGAGACAAGACCAACAGCAAAGTTATCATATGCCAGAGTGTCTGTACAGAAGGCTTGCTTCGTGTTAGACGCAATCAGAGGAAAGGATGTACAGACAGCACTTGGTATTTTAGCTTATAATCCGAGATATGCATCAAGCTTAATTGAGAAATTATTAAAATCTGCAATTGCTAACGCAGAAAACAATAATGGATTAAACCCGGAAAATCTATGAGGATAATGTCAACGGAAAGCTGAATGACGAACGCTTTTACAAGC
>CANOFI010000097.1 GCA_947565255.1 uncultured Lachnospiraceae bacterium | reverse complement strand
GGCACGGTGTTCGCCCTGTACCTGGTGTATGCGGACGTGGTAATGTTTATCTACCGCGATGATTATTATAATAAAGATTCCGACAGAAAAAATGTTGCGGAAATCATCACAGCCAAACAGAGAAACGGTCCGGTTGGAACGGACGAGCTTGTCTGGCGGCCGAATTATACAAGGTTTGAAAATATGTGGAATGACAGGGACCCGCATTTAAAGATGTACCAGAATGGATAATGCAGGTTATTGTTTTCTGCGTTTTCCGGACCGGTAATCTGTCGGGGAAATTCCAATATGTTTTTTGAAAATCTTACTGAAATGGTACGTGTCGCTGTATCCGCACAAACTGGCAACTTCTTTTATGGAGAGTCCTGGTTTTTCCTTTAATAAAGATTTTGCCTTGATAAGGCGCAGCCGGATTACATATTGCATGGGCGATATGTGAAGTGTTTTTTGAAATAAACGGTTTAAATGGGACAGGCTGACCGGTATGCTCTGTGCGATCTGCTGAAGATTAATCGTCTCCATATAGTGCTGTTTTGTGTATAACAGGGCGGATTTTAACGTATGCTGTTCCTTGCTTGTTAAAGAGGTGCAAAGAGGAATTTCTTCTGTTACGATATGGATATCGCGGAGCAGCAGGACGGTAAAGTCCAAAAAATAAGACAAAAGCTTCATTTTGAAAAAAGGCAGCTTTTTCTTGTATTCCATTTGCATACTTTTGGCAAGCGTACACAGTGCAGGCTGGATTTCCGGGGAAGTGTGTTCAATGGTACAGAAAGCGTTCGGGAGTTGTTCGGCCGGCAGCGTCATTACGAATACGTCAATAGGCTCGGAGCTTGTTATAGCAGTACAGTGATGGATAGAATTTGCCGGTATGACTAAAAAATCTCCGGCAGCCAGGGGATAGATTCGATCTCCAATCATATAAAAACAGCTTCCGGAAAGAATATACATCAATTCTACGTAGTTATGGAAATGTGGGTCGCCGGGCTGTGTAAGCTGGCAGCGGCTTATAAACAAAAGGGTTGGATTTTGAATGCGTTCTAAATGTTCTAACATTTGCAACTCCTTTTAGGCTTGTTGACGGTCTTTATCATGTGGGAAGGAACTGCTGCAAATGTGATGTAAATACGATCTGTAGTACAAACCGCAGGATATTGCGGTTTTCATACTGTTCTGATGTCCCTTTGCAGCAGCCCCGAAAAAAAGAGTAAAGAATGTAATTTAAGTATAAAATAAAAAAGGAAAAAATGGAAGGAAAAGATGAAAAAATCAGAAAGTTGACAATAAGTAACAAGAAAAAGTAAAAAAATACATTTCATTTACAGAAGCTGAATAGTATAATAAAACTAAGCTGGGTGTGGGTGAACCCCGGTACTTATGAATATAAGATGCCTGGACGGAAAAACAAAGACTGATACGGATAGAAGCAAGTCAGTTAATTTTTTGCACATGCAGACACAGAAAATACAAGGAAACCGGTGAAAACACAGGCACGTGAAAGAGACGGCTGCAAAAGGGATGAATATACTGTATATAGGTATGAAGTTCCTGGTGTAACCGTCTCTTTTTGTGTTTTATTTTAAATCTGCCGGCTAAGGTTGATTGGAATCATTCGGAATATTTGGTGAAATAATGCAGGACATGTGTTATACTGGTCATAGATAACGACAAAAAGGTGTGTTTTATACAGGGTGTATAAGATAGAATGAGGTGACAAAAAGTGAGTTTTAAATCCAATGATGAGTTTTTGAAGGACAACCGCATCCAGTTGGATTTTGCGGTTATCAGATGGAGCATTTCCCAGGCGTTTCGCATGGATATGAGAACATCTGTTCTGTGGGCAGTGATGAGCGTTCTCGGTGGTCTGCTCCCGGCGATGTTCCTTTCCATAACGAAGGAGATTGTAGACTGTATCCAGGCAAATGTTCAGGCGGGTCTGAATACGGACTCTATCCTGATATTTCTGGCGGCGATGGTTGCCGTTTTATTTGTGCAGAGCCTGTTTGGGCGGATACCGGATGTCATGTGGTGTTCCCTGCGGGATAAGTATGCCATCTGCATGCAAAAGAAGATGGGGGAATTTATGCGCAGGGTGCCGGTGCGTTACCTGGATGACGCAGAGACGGCGAAGCTGATTGAGATGGCGGAATGGAATGCGGAGGGCGGCAGTCTTGGCAAATTTATTTGTTCTGTCTTTGACTGGTGTGCGGCTGTTCTGACCCTCTTAAGTCTGTTGTTTGTGTCATGGCGTACTTCACCGTGGCTGGTGTTCATAGCATTTGCGTTTTTACTGGTGATGGTGCCGTATAGCATGAAGATAGCCAAGGGCGACTGGAAGTCATGGGTAGATGTGGCGAAAAACAACCGCATGGCGGATTACCATTATGCCAGAATTTTCAGTGAGGGGGATGCGAAGGAGGTCCGCCTGCTGAACATGAAGGATTTTCTTTTTCAGAAATGGAGGAGGGACGCGGAAGTCGTTCGCGATAATAATCTTGTACGCGATAAAAGAGTCACTATGGCGAATGAGATAATGGAAACGGCGATTAAGATTGTAGAATGCCTTGTCATGTTTTTTGGGGTTTTCCTATTAAAGCGGGGAAGTCTGACGCTCGGCGGCCTGACGGTGTTTGTGTCGGTGTTTGGGCAGCTGTCGGGGGCGGTCAGGAATTTTGCCGGTAACATCTTGCAGATTTACAGGCAGAGCTGTGAGCTGAAGTTTTCCAAACAATTATTTGATACTTCTTTTGAGACAGAAAAGGGAACACAAGTTCGAGACAAAGATGCTCCCGACAAAATGGCGGATGGCAAAAAATCTGTCGTGTTTGAGGTAAGACATGTGAGCTTTGGCTATCATGAGGATAAGGAGATTCTTCATGATGTGAGCCTGCAGGTGCGCCGTGGAGAAACAGTCGCCTTAGTCGGTGAGAACGGGGCCGGGAAAAGTACGCTGATAAAGCTTTTGCTGGGCCTGTATGAGCCGGACTCAGGAGAGTTGTATTTTTGTGGGGAGAATTATCGGGATATGGATACGGAGAAGCTGTTGGAGCGTATTGGAGTAACCTTTCAGGACTTTGTGCGCTTTGAGCTGATGGTGCGGGAAAATGTAGCATTTGGCGATATATCCCGTGTCCATGACGATAAAGAAATCTGGCGTGCGTTGGAAAAGGGAGGCGCATCCGGGGTTGTGAAGAGGCTTCCGCAGGAGATTGATACCTATATCGGCCGCTGGTATGAAAAGGACGGTGTGCGTATGTCCGGAGGCGAGTGGCAGCGTCTGGCGGTGTCCCGCTCGTATATCAGCGATAAGGAAATCCTGATTATGGACGAACCGGCGGCGGCTCTCGATCCAATTGCAGAGATGGAGCAGTTTTATGGCATTAAGAATTCCCTTACTGCGTGCACGTCCATACTCATTTCCCACAGGATTGGTTTCGCAAGACTGGCGGACAGGATATTGGTTCTGCAGGACGGGCGGCTGATAGAGGAGGGAACCCATGAGGAGCTTATGGAGAAGCAGGGCGTATATTGTGAGATGTTTATGAACCAGGCAGGCTGGTATGACAGGGAGGTGGGCTGATGTCAGCAGAAGAAAAACGGAAAAAGGCCCCTGTCATAAGGACCATCCTAAGAGGGGTTTCGCTTGTTTATGAGGCGGGACAGCTTAAGGCGCTGTTATTTCATTTTGGCTGGATACTGACTGGCGCTGTGGTTTCTGTTTCCGCGGTTTTCAATAAAAATTTCCTGAATGCCGCGGCGGATGTGGTTCTCGGAAAAGGAGGCGCAGTGCGGCTGGCTCTGCTGTGGCTTCTTATCTGTTCGATGGTGGAAATCGGGGAGCGGGTTGTGAATATGGCCTGTGCCCGCGTGGCGGCAAATATGACATGGAACATGGATTATTATATCAGCCAGAAGCTGTTTCATAAGGTGGCAGGGATACGGATGCGGTATTTTGATGACCGTGAGGAGCAGAAGAGGATACGCAATGTAAAAGGCTTTTCCTGGAATATCTGGCAGGTGTGCACCTCTGCCATCCAGATTCTTAGAAGCTGTGTGGTGGCGGTGACTGCTATCGCTGTCTTAGCCGGGGAAAATTGGAAGATTGCGGCGTTGATCTGTTTGACTTCCATGCCGGCCGTGCTGATTGGAAAACGGCAGACCGACGAGCAGTATTATATGGCGCAGGGCCAGTCGTTTGATGAAAAAATGCAGCGTTATATGGGGTTAGTCATAACGAACCGAAAATATGTCAAGGAAATGCATTTCTACCAGCTCTATGATTACATGGGCGAAAAATTTGATAAGACTGTGGTTGGCATGATGAAGCAGAAAGTGAAATTTGCCAGAAAATATTTACTGGCAGGTCTTGCGTCTGATTTGGTGGCGTATGCTGCGATTGCGGTATCGCTTTTAATGATTTCTGTCGATATTTTTGAGGGCCGTGCCGGTATTGGTTCCTTCCTGTTAGTTTACAGCACAGCGCAAAACCTGCAGGGGACTTTAAAGAGCCTGTTTGCGGCGCTTGATACGATTGGCGATAAGGGCCGTTATCTGGAGGATTATGACGCGGTGATGGCATATGAGGAAGAAGAGGTGGATCAGGGTCTTGATGAGGAAGGCGGACTGGAGATTACCTTTGAGCATGTGTCATTTGCCTATCCGGGTTCCGACCGGGAGGTGTTAAAGGATGTGAATCTGACGGTGCATGATGGAGAAAAGATTGCCATTGTCGGGGAGAATGGTTCTGGGAAAAGCACATTTATTGCGCTGCTGACCGGGCTGTATGCGCCGACAAAGGGAAGGATTCTCATAAATGGCAGGGATATTTCACAGATGCTGGGATTTTTGCGGGAGCGTATTTCCTGCACGACGCAGGACTATTTTCAGCTGCATGGGTCGATAGAGGATAATGTAATGCTTGGCGACTCTCTAGGTCCACATAACGACGGCGATGTCCGGGAAGCCCTCCGCAAAGCGGATTTGTTAGATGTGGTGGAAGGGTATGAGAAAAAGGAGAAGACCAGACTTGGGAATCTCTATGAGGACAGCGTTGACCTCTCCGGCGGTCAGTGGCAGAAGCTTGCCATGGCAAGGAATCTTTACAAGAACCGGGCCAGTCTGATGATTCTGGATGAGCCGACAGCGGCGCTGGACCCGCTGGCGGAGTCGAAGCTGTACCATGATTTTTCCAGACTTTCAGGTGATAAAGGGGTGCTGCTGATTTCCCACAGGCTTGGCGCGACGAGGCTGGCGGACCGGGTGCTTGTATTCCACGAGGGAACGGTTGAGGAGGATGGAACCCACGAAAAATTGCTGGCAGCGGACGGGCTGTATACACAGATGTATCATGCGCAGGCGCAGTGGTATGTGTCCTGATTTGTAACGCATAATAAATAGAATACTTCGTTTTTCCTGTGTTGAAACAGGAAGTGGGATATGGTATAATCCATAGGTGATTGTGATAGTTTTATTCGGAGTGACGAGTTTGGGCAATCGATACAAAAATTCCGCTCCAAAGCGTTTTGAAGTCGCTTCAGTTTTGTATCGATTGCCCAGACTCTGATAGTGAAATAAGAGTTTCACAATGCTTAGGGATAATCAGACAGAAAGGGGAAATATGCAATGGAATTGTGGGATATATATGACAAAAATAAAAAAAGAACCGGGCGCACCATGAAAAGGAATGACTGGTGTTTAAAGGACGGAGAATATCATTTGACGGTGCTGGGCGTCATTGCCCGGCCTGACGGGACATTTTTAATTACGAAGCGTGTGATGTCAAAAGCGTGGGCGCCCGGCTGGTGGGAGGTATCCGGCGGCGCTGCTATGGCGGGGGAAGAATCAAAGGATGCCGTAAAACGGGAAATTTTTGAAGAAACCGGACTGGATGTAACCGGCTGGGACGGCGGATATCTTTTTACATATCAAAGAGAAAATCCCGGTGAGGGGGATAATTATTTTGTGGATGTGTATCGGTTTGTGTCAGATTTTGAGGAATCGGATGTCCATATACAGGAGGAGGAAACAGACGGCTTTATGCTGGCGACGCTGGAACAGATACAGGCATTTGCACGGGATGGGATATTCCTTCACTATGACAGCATAAAAGAGGCGTTTATCATGGAATCCTGTGAAAAATAATCTTCACCCACTATATATAGTAGAATAATACCAGATGTTGGGTCTATATATAGTGGGCGAACAAGTGTGCCTGACAGTCCCTGTTTTTTTGGCGGTTGTGTCTATGTATGTGATTGATAAAGCGTATCCTACAGGCGGACGTCTACGCGGGCATAGTTCTCCGGTAAGGATTCGGGATTGTCTTCGGATTGCGGATTTGCTGCATCTGTCTTTTGTTTTTCCTCTTTGTCTTCAGCGGCTTCAGTCTTCTCGTCTTTTTTGGCAGAAGACGTTTCGGCTTTTTTGTCTTTGGTGCTTTCTGTTGTTCCGGCTTCTGCCAATGCCTTGTTTGCATCGTTTAGTGTCTGCATCTGCCGGTTGAGCGCTTTATTTGCAGTCTGCTCCACTTCGGCCAGTTCCTGTTGTTTTGCCTCGGTGTTGCCTCTGGCGCCGTCCTGTTTAATTTCGGCTTTCAGCACGCCGGCTCTTCCTTTCATCTGTGTTGCGACGCTTCCCTGTATTCTGGCCTGCTTCATGGAAGATTCCGCGGAAATAATAACCTGCATGCTTTCCTCTGAAAAGCCTGTGCCTGGCTTATTCTGTGCTTTTGTGTGCGTGCCGGATGGGTCGGTCTGGTTATCCATAGAAGTATTTTGTTTTTGCTGCTGTTCTTTGCGCAGTTCCATTTCATGCTGGCGCAGCTCCCTTGTCAAATCTGCAATCTGCTGCTGGATTTCCTGCTTTTTTTTCATCTTTTCTTTTGGATTCATTTTGTCGTCTTCGGATAGTTTCTGCAAATCCTGCTGTAATTTCTGAATCCGGCTCTGAATATTTTTGCTTATGGAATCTGTGCCTGCCGACATTTGTGCCGGTGCCTGTGCCCCCATATTGTTTGCGTTTTCAATTCGCATAGTAATGACCTCCTTATCATTTTCTTAGCTTACCTGGTACTATATATTTTTTCGGTACATAAAAAGGGAATCTTAGCATAATGTTGTAAAACAGCTTTTTTGTTGTCTGAATTTATTCAAGCATCAAAAGGACGGTCAGAACAAACTCTTTGTCTTTGGTTTGTATCATGAAATCCCCATGATATTTTTCGGCAGTTTTCCGGATATTGGACAGTCCGTAGCCATGAATTTGTCTGTCTGCTTTTTTGGTCTGGATGAGTCTTTTGTCCTCTGTAAAAACAATTTTTCCCATAAAGCTGTTCTGCACTTCAATCAGAAAGGCATTTTTTTTCCGGTAAGACAGGATGCGGATGTACGGCGCTTCGCCGTCTGCATTTTCAATCGCATTGGTAAGTGCGTTGCTCAATATAACGCTGATATCAAAGGTATCGATACGGGTATCTGTTCCAAATACGAATTTGCTCTCAAACAAAATGCCATTTTCTTCTGCTTTCCTCGATATTTCTTCCAGAATGATATCGGTGACCGGATTGCCGCTGTTTATGGAAAAAGGGGATTTTTCCAGAAGTTTTTTTACTTTTTCTGAATAATTCCGGGCCTCTTTCCATTCCCCTTTTTTGTACAGATTTTCCAGGGTCATCATATGATTTCCCATGTCGTGGCGCAGGCTGCGGAAGTCGCCGTAAATTTTTTCCACTTCCCGGATGTGATTTTCCATATCCAGTATCCGGCCTGCCAGCACGGCAGTTTCTTTTTCTTCCTTCTGCTGCCTGCGGATAACCTGAATGACTGCAATGATCACAAGAATCACACCCCCGCAAAATAGCTTGTACAGTGCTATCAGCCAGAAATAACTGTGATGTGTGTTCCAGATAGGACTGCCGATATCCTGCTCATAAATCAGACTGAAATAGGAGAAAAAGTAATAGCTTGCCACACACGGAAGGAGTGGGAGCAGCAT
>CANOFI010000096.1 GCA_947565255.1 uncultured Lachnospiraceae bacterium | reverse complement strand
AATATAAAATTGTGTGAATTGTATACACAATTATGATAATTTATGAAGGGGGAAATTGAAATGATATATCTGGATAATGCGGCGACAACACAGGTATCCGAAAAGGCAGTGCGCGCCATGCTTCCGTATATGAATTGTAAGTACGGCAATCCATCCAGTATTTACGAACTGGCGGAGCATTCGAAACATGCAATTGAGCATGCGAGGAAACAGGTGGCGCAGGTAATCGGCGCAAAGGAAAAAGAAATTTATTTTACTTCCGGGGGAAGCGAATCGGACAACTGGGCGCTGATGGCGGTCATGCTGGATCCAAAGGCGAAAGGCAGGCATCTGATTACGAGCAAAATTGAACATCCTGCCATATTAAAAACATGCAGCTATCTGGAGGAACGCGGAATTGACGTGACGTATCTGGATATCGACGAGCAGGGATTTATTCGGCTGGAACAGTTAGAAAGGGCAATCCGACCGGATACGGCCTGCATTTCCATTATGACGGCAAACAATGAAATTGGAACCATCCAGCCAATTTACGAAATCGGACAGATTGCAAAAAGGCATAAGCTGATTTTCCATACGGACGCCGTCCAGGCATTTGGGCATATTCCCATCTCGGTAAAAGAATGCAACATCCATCTGTTAAGTGCGAGCGCCCACAAGCTGCATGGTCCGAAGGGGGTCGGATGTCTTTACGTACAGGAGGGGCTAGAGCTTTCGCCGCTGATTCGCGGCGGCGGTCAGGAATCCGAAAAACGTGCCGGGACGGAAAATGTGCCTGGAATCGTGGGCTTCGGGGTTGCCGCAGAAGAGGCGAGGAAACATATGTTCGAAAACAGTCGTGCCACCATGCGGCTTCGGAATTATCTGATGAAACGGATTTTGTGGGAAATTCCGTATGTCCGGATAAATGGTTCTACAAAAATGCGGCTTCCAAACAATGTAAATTTCAGTTTTCAGTTTATAAACGGCGAATCGCTTCTGATTCTGCTGGACAGCGAAGGCATCTGTGCTTCGGCGGCATCCGCGTGTCATACCGGCTCGGCAAAACCGTCCCATGTGCTTATGGCGCTCGGACTTCCTGAGGAGCTGGCATACGCTTCCCTGCGCCTGACGCTGAGTGCAGACAATACGAAAGAAGAAATGGATATGGCCATTGAGCGAATCAAGGAAAACGTGGAGAAACTTCGGGAAATGTCACCGGATTTTGCAGATTTTAGTTGCGAACAGGGAAAAAATGGGTTATCATATAAATAATGAACGAAAGGGAAGGATTATATGGCACAGAATTTAGAAGAAACCTATAGAGAACGCCTGAAGGATAAAAAAATTCCTCTGCTCGTGCTGGACAATAAATGGCATCAGCTGTTTATGGTCGAGAAAAAATCAAAGGCAGTCAGAAAATACGAGCAGGAGGTAAACCAGCTTCTGCAGCGGCAAGGAAAGCTCGGTACGGATATCAAGGCAATGAAAAAGATGAAGTCCCAGATGCTTTTGGAAATCCAGGAGCACATGGAAGAGGCCGAAACCGATGCCAGGGTCCAGAAGCAGCAGGAAAAAAAGCAGAAAATGATTCTGGAGATCAATGAAAAAACAACAGCTTACGAAGATGAACTTCTGGATCTTCCCTATAAGTTAGAGGCGGCGAACCGGCAGCTGATGCTGGAAACAATCCGCATCTTTTATGAAAAAATGAAGCAAAATGAACAGGAAATGGACGATATCGTGAACTGGATACAGGGCATCCGAGATAAGGTCAAGGAAAACCTTGTGAAAAAAACGACGCTCGAGGAATATAACATGACCATTTACGGATATCTGCACGATGTATTGGGCGGCGATATTGTGGATGTGTTTGACCTGAAATATTTAAAGAAGAAAGAAGAAGAGCAGGAATGATCATTGGGATAGGAACAGACATTGTGGAAGTAGACAGGGTGTGCAGGGCCTGCGAAAAGGAAGCATTTCTGCGCAGGTGTTATACGGATGCGGAACGGGAGCTGATCAAGATAAAAAAAGGCCGTGCAGCGACACATTTTGCAGCAAAAGAGGCGGTTTCCAAAATGTTTGGAACCGGTTTTGGAGAGGTAAGGCCGACTGAGGTGGAAATTTTGAGAAATCAGGCGGGGGCGCCCTATGTGGTGCTGCATGAAAAGGCTTTGGAAAAGGCTTCTTCCATGGGGATTCAGACGATCCATATTACCCTGTCGGACACAAACGAGCATGCCGTCGCATTTGTGGTGGGAGAAGGAGAGCAGCCATGAGCTATATTGTAACAGGACAGGAAATGAAGGACTGCGACAGAACAACAATTACGCACTACCAGGTTCCGTCCCTCGTCTTAATGGAACGGGCGGCGCTTGCCTGCGCCGACTTTATTTTTGAGCGGAAAGTGGACGATGGCTGTATCGGCATTTTATGCGGGGCGGGGAACAATGGCGGGGACGGTCTTGCCCTTGCCCGCATTTTGAAAGAAAGAAACAGGCAGGTATGGGTCTTTTTTGTTGGAAAGGAAGAAAAAGCCAGCCCGGAGACTGCCGCGCAGCTTGCGATGGTACGCCGGTATGAGATTCCGGTATATGGTGCCAGGGAGCTTGACCGCATCTCTTCGTGTACCCTGATTGTTGACGCTTTATTTGGAATCGGACTT
Organism: uncultured Lachnospiraceae bacterium; assembly: GCA_947565255.1. Classification (GTDB taxonomy): domain Bacteria; phylum Bacillota; class Clostridia; order Lachnospirales; family Lachnospiraceae; genus JAAVZI01. The sequence goes on along the minus strand of CANOFI010000096.1, from coordinate 5,363 downwards.
TCCAGGGAATTATCTGGCGGGTGTGCAGACATCATAGAGCGGGTGAATGGGCTTTCGGCGTATAAGCTGGCCGTGGATATTCCGTCAGGAATCCAGTCAGACAACGGGCAGGTGCTTGGAACTGCCTTCTGTGCGGATGCCACCGTCACCTTTGCCTATGCAAAAGCGGGACTTCTCCTTTATCCCGGCGCTGGATATGCGGGGGAGGTCGTGGTAAAAGACATCGGTATTACGGACCGTTCGTTTCAGGGACAGGTTCCGTCGCTTTACACATATACAACTGACGAAATGCAAAAAATGCTTCCCTGCCGTCCGGCTGATTCCAATAAGGGCAGTTTTGGAAAAACCGTCCTGATTGTCGGAACAAAGGGGATGGCTGGTGCGGCGTATCTGGCCGGACTGGGGGCATACCGGGCCGGCTGCGGGCTTGTGAGAATTGTGACGCCGGAGGAGAACCGCACAATTCTACAGCAGCGTTTACCGGAAGCAGTATTGACAACCTATAACCCGGAGCATCTGGAAGTGTCCAAAGTTATGGAAGCGCTTACATGGGGAACTGTGACGGGAATCGGAAGTGGGCTGGGGCAGGGAGCGTGTGCGCTGCAGCTACTGGAACTTGTCTTAAAAGAAGCCGAAACGCCGCTTTTGTTAGACGGCGATGCACTGAACCTCTTAACCGGACATATGGACTGGTTGGATATGCATAAAGGGCCGGTTGTATTAACGCCTCATCTTATGGAGATGTCGCGTATGACCGGACAGTCGGTTTTGCATATAAAAAGGGAACTTGTACAGACAGCCAGAGAATTTTCCATTCAACACGGAGTCTGCTGTGTGTTAAAGGATTCCAGAACGATAGTAGCAGACCCGTCCGGACGGACCTATCTGAACCTTACCGGGAACAGCGGGATGGCAACGGGAGGAAGCGGCGACGTGCTGGCGGGAATGATTTGTTCCTTTCTGGCCCAGGGAGTAAAGGCGGAAGAAGCCGCCGTTTTGGGAGTACATTTTCACGGTTGTGCCGGTGATTATGCGGCAAAAGAAAAAGGAGAGTACGGAATGCTTGCCGGGGATCTTGCACAGAGCATTCCATTTGTTATAAGGAGCGATTACAATGGACAACTATAGCAGAGTCTATGCAAAAGTAGATTTGGATGCTGTTTCCTATAATTTAGAACAGATGAAACAATATATGGAAAAAGAAGTGCAGATTATGGCGGTTGTGAAGACAGACGGCTATGGTCACGGCGCTGTGATGATTGCAAAGCATGTGGAACCGCTTGATTATATCGGCGGATTTGCGGTTGCAACTGCGGAGGAAGCGCTTATTTTACGAAGAAACGGCATTCGAAAGCCTGTTCTGATACTGGGGACAGTGTTTGAAGAGCAGTTGGAAAACCTGATTTTAAACGACATACGCATCAGCTTATTTCAGGTGCCGCTGGCCGAAAAAATACAGCAGACGGCAAAGCGGATTGGGAAAACCGCTTATGTACATATCAAGCTGGATACGGCAATGAGCCGGCTGGGCATCCGTCCCGAACAGGCAGACAGTGTCCCGATCGTCAAAACAATTGCAAAATTTCCGAATATTCGTATGGAAGGTATTTTTACCCATTTTTCCAAAGCCGATGAGACGGACAAAAGCACATGCCATCACCAGATGGAAAAATTCTGGAAATTTGTGCACACTTTAGAAAATGAGGGGCTTACCTTTGCAGTCAGACACTGCGCCAACAGCGCCGGTATTATTGATTTGAAGGAATACCACTGTGATATGGTGCGTGCGGGCATTTCCCTGTACGGCATGTATCCTTCCGGAGAGGTTTGCACCAAAAATGTAAGACTTAAGCCTGCCATGAGCCTGCACAGCCGGATTGTCTATATAAAAGAGGTGGAACCGGGCGTCAGCGTCGGCTACGGCGGTACATATACAACAACGCAAAAAACCAGAATAGCCACGGTGCCAGTCGGCTACGGCGACGGATATCCAAGAAGTCTTTCGAATAAAGGGATGGTGCAGATACACAGAAAAGAGGCGCCGATTCTTGGGAGAATCTGTATGGACCAGTTTATGGTTGATGTTACAAAGATTGCGGACGCAAAAGAGGGCGATGAAGTGCTGCTGTTTGGGGAAAGCCGGGATGGAACGCTTCCGCTCGAACGTCTGTGCGCTTTAAGCGGCCGGTTCAATTACGAATTTGTCTGTGATTTGGGCATCCGTATTCCGCGTGTCTACGAAAAAAATGGAGAAATTATAGGAACAAAGGACTGGTTTGATGAATAAAGTAATGCAGGCAGTGTGTGCCTAAAACGAACACTGCCGTTTCATCTGTCGGATAAAATTATACATGCATTGAATATACACTAAGATATTGGTACATACTCTTAATACAATATCGAAAGTGAAGGTTAGGATTATGATAAAACGCGGTGATATATTTTATGCAGATTTAAGACCGGTGATTGGATCGGAACAGGGCGGCATCCGTCCGGTGCTGATTATACAAAATGACATTGGCAACAAGCATTCACCCACTGTCATCTGTGCGGCGATTACGTCGCAGATGCACAAAGCGAAGCTCCCTACACATATTGAGTTAAGTGCAGACAGGTATGAACTTGTGAAGGACTCCGTTATTTTGCTGGAACAGCTTCGGACAATCGATAAAAAAAGGCTGAAGGACAAGGTGTGTCATCTGGAACCCGATGTTATGCAAAAAGTAGAGCGGGCGCTGTGTATCAGCCTGCAGCTGCATACATAAGACCATTGCCGACAATACGAAAAGAAAGGAACAATAACCATTTTTTGTAAAATGTGTTATAATAGAAATACATATGATTGATATGACAAATGTGATTACGAAAATGTGTATGCTTTTCGTAATTATGATGACAGGCTATCTTGCAAATAAATGGCACGTACTGGATGCGGAGGGCAACAAAAAATATTCCTCCCTGGTAGTCAATATTACTGCTCCGGCGCTGATACTGGCTTCTGCATCGGACAAAAACCTTGCTGGTTCAAAAAAAGATGCGCTGTTTGTTCTTGCGATTGCTGTGCTCATGTATCTTTTTCTGATTCTTGTATCTTTTTTTGTGCGCCATTTATTCCGGATTCCCAGGGGCGAGGAAGGGGTTTACCGGTTTATGACCATTTTCGGCAACAATGCATTTATGGGAATACCGGTTGTGGAAGCAATCTTTCACAATGTGTTTTATGCCGCATTGTTCAATCTTCCGAACAATCTTTTGATTTATTCTTACGGGGGATATCTGCTGTCCAAAAAGGGCGCCGGCGGGAATGAAAACATGCGTTTTAGATGGAGAAATGTCTGCAATCCGGGCGTGATGGCGGCTTTTATTGCACTGGTTATGTTTCTGGCAGGCTTAAAATTTCCAGCGCCGGTGACTGATACGTTAAATTGTGTCGGTGCAGTTACTACGCCGCTGTCTATGCTTGTAATCGGTTCTTCTCTGGCAGAGCTTTCTTTGAAAGAGACGTTTCAGAGTGTACGGGTCTATGCATTTAGCATGTTCAAGCTGATTGTTCTCCCGCTTGTAATCTGGCTGATTGGACGGCTGTTTATCCGGCAGTTTGTAGTGCTCGGCGTGCTTGTTATTATATCCGCAATGCCCTGTGCGGCCGTTACCGTCATGCTCTGCAATGAATACGGAAACGATGCTGCCATGGCTGCAAAATATGTATTTGTCTCTACTGTTATGTCGGTTATTACAATTCCGGTGCTTGCATTTGTGTTGTCAGCGGGCATGTAGAGGTGCGGAGAATTTATTACAATATAAGATACAATACGAAGAAAATAATTTACGAAAAGAGGGAAAACAATGCTGAATTATGTAACAGAATCTTTAAATCTGCCACTTATTTCTTTTTTGGGAATTCTTGCTGCCTTCGCATGTACCTGCTTTTTTATGAGCAAATGCAGCGGATTTCTTCCAAAAGATCAGGGAAGGGATTTTGCGGTGAACGGCAAATTGTCCGCCGGCAAGCCGCGCGGGGCAGGATTTATTTTTATTCTTGTATTCATCGCCGCATCACTCATTTTCGGAACGCTGAAAACAGAGTATGTCATTTATCTGATTTTAATTGGAGCGGCCATGATTACGGGCTTTCTGGACGACGCGGCGAAATCGCCCTGGGGAGAGTATAAGAAGGGCTTTCTGGATTTGGTGATTGCGGTTATGATAGCCGTTACATTTATCAATTTTAATGACACAGAAATTACCATTGAAATTTTAAATGAAAGCGTTCGGCTTCCCGCGTTTGTATACGGCATTCTGGCTGTCATTCTTGTATGGGTGTCCATCAACGTCACAAACTGTGCGGATGGTGTAGACGGGTTATCCGGCACGCTTGCCTGTATTTCCCTGATGACTGTTTATGTGATTGACCAGACGAAAGGGATGAAGGAGCCGTTTCCATATTTTATTTTATTGTTTGTTGTGTGTATTCTAGGATATCTGTGGTTTAATGCCATGCCGAGTAAGCTGATGATGGGAGACGCGGGTTCGCGCGCCATGGGGCTCTTTATCAGTATTGCGGTCTTAAAGAGCGGGGCGCCGTTTTTATATGTGCTTGTCGCATTTGTCCTTCTCGTGGACGGCGGACTGGGGCTTATAAAGGTTTCCCTCATACGGTTTTTCAAGATACATATTTTAAACAACACCACAACGCCGCTTCACGACCATGTAAGAAAAGTGTGGGGCTGGTCGAATACACATACCGTATTCCGGTTTGCGATTATACAGATTATTATTTCCATCGCTGCGGTATATTTGGTAATGCTGTAGTCCATACTTGGATAAAATGGGTTTTGTTGTCAGCACAGAACCCGTGTGCTACTAAAAAAATGAAAACGCAATAGTATGCGGAGCATGCTTTTGCACTTGAGGAGAATGAAATAATGAAAAAAATTGCAATAGTTACAGGAGCTTCTTCCGGCATAGGAAAGGAATTTGTACTGCAGCTCGACCGTCTGTGCCCGCATGTGGACGAAATATGGGTGATTGCCAGAAGAACCGGGAAATTGTTTGAATTAGAGAAACAGACGAAGCATGCGGTTATAGTCTGCCCTGCGGATTTGACAAAGGACGATGATTTAAAAAAGATACAGCAGCTTCTGGAAAAAGAACAACCGCGTATCAGCGTGCTGGTCAATGCAGCCGGGTTTGGCGTACATGGCACGGTAGAAAAGGCCGAATACGACAGCCTTCTTGGGATGATTGACTTAAACTGCCGTGCACTGACTGCCATGACAAAAATCTGTCTTCCCTTTATGGCAAAGGGAGGCCGTATGAAGATGTATACATCATGCAGTCTTAGAGATGGCAGGCTTTATAAT
>CANOFI010000095.1 GCA_947565255.1 uncultured Lachnospiraceae bacterium | reverse complement strand
GAGAATGGAGGTCATGTATAATGAAAAGAGTAAAAAGATTATTAGTAGGAATGAAGGTGGAGAATGGCACCGGACAGAAGGTGAGTATCAATTCTTCCCTGCCGTCGGGAACGTACACGGTCTATAAGAACTGTGGATTATTTATAAGATTTAATCCTGAATATAAAGGGGATGCGGATGCCTGCTATCTGAAACCGGATTATATTAACTTCAGAGGGCAGGTGGTGATTGGGTCGTATGAGCTTGGCAGAATTGGCGAAGCATTTAACAAAGATGAATATGCACATCTTGGCGCAGAAGGCAGTCAGATCCGTTATGTACCTGAGACTGCAGGAGGTCTGCAGCTGAATTCTTCGGGATCCTGGGCATATTATGAATGCGGGGCAGTTCCTATGATGAAAGGCAATGCTTCTTATGGAAAAGAATCTCCGCAGCGTGCAAACTATGCAGTGGCTTCCAGTTTTATTAAGAAAGGTGATGTTACGACGTACCAGCCGGAAGCGCTTGTGAACAAGCCGGCAGAATGGCATTATATTACCCGTGTTATTAAAAATGACTGCATCATTACTTATGTGGACGGCGTGGAAAAAGACAGAATGATTTATACAAATTTGGATGAAGCGGAAAAGGTACTTGTGAATAAATCATTTAATGTTGGATGGGGATATTATGGTTCGGCAAGCGATGATGACCCGATGATAGTACCTAACGGGGATAGTATTTTCAAGACCGGTAATGGACTCGGGTATGGAAGCAGGAACGATGCCATAGAGGGTCGCCCAGGCTTTAACGGCAATACAAATGGAATGACAATTTTAGAGATGCTCGTAGATGAAGGAACGACACTGAGTTTCGGCGGGCATGCCCTTTGTGTGGAAGAAGCAGCTGGATATTATGTAGCAACAACGGAAGGCACAGCGCTGGATAATGTAGCATTCTATGATGTTCCGTTTACTTCTGAGCAGGCAGCCGCACTTTATGAGATAGCTAAGACGAAGAATATTGAGCCGGCTCCTTCACAGGGACCGACGGTTTCCGAACCTGCAGCTTCCGAACCTGCTAAATCAGAGGAACCAGGAGTGTCAAAGCCGCCGGTAAGTACGAAACCAGGCACATCAGCAGAACCGTCCGGGTCAGCAGCTCCGGGCACATCAGCAGAACCGGTTACCGGCGATGCAGTGTTAGGCGATGTAGACGGCAATGGCAAGATAGAATTAAAGGATGCGCAGCTGGCATTAAAGAAGGCGTTAAATCTTACAGAGTTAGATGCAAAACAGACAAAGGCTGCAGATGTAGATAAGAATGGCAAAGTGGAATTAAAGGATGCACAGTTAATTCTGAAGAAAGCATTGAATTTGATTTCTGACTTTAAATGATTATTTTTAGAGAATAACAAGTGAAAAGAACCTGGCAACAGCAAATGGGAGGATGTCAAGACGGCATCCTCCCATATTTTGCGGCTGCAGTTTTCCTTAAAGGAGGATTTCGGTAGAAATCATCAAGAAATGGTTGAAATTTTCTGTGAATAATTTATAATAAAAGTGGTGGGATTTATTTCTGCAGGCAGCAGTCTGACAGCGTTGCAGCGGGGTGCTGCCGGAAAGAAAAATGAGTTGCCGAAATAAAAGTTAGTATAAACTAACTAAATAAAAATCTGGAGGAGCAAGTATGAAAAAAATTAAAATTGGATTCGCACCAACAAGAAGAAGTATTTTCAGCGCGCCCGATGCGATTAAGTACAGCAATCTGACGCGGGACAAGTTAAAAAAGCTGGGTGTTGATTTTGTCGATATCACGGATATTAATGAAGAAGGTTTATTATATGACGATGCGGAACGCATAAAGATTGCTGCCAAATTTAAGGCAGAGGGTGTGGACGGGTTATTTTTCCCGCACTGCAATTTTGGAACGGAGTATGAGGTTGCACGGCTTGCAAAGGAGCTGGATGTTCCGGTGTTATTGTGGGGGCCACGTGACGAGCGGCCCGATGAGAATGGAATCCGCCTTCGCGACAGCCAGTGCGGATTGTTTGCAACGGGAAAGGTGCTTAGAAGATTTCGCGTGCCGTTTACATATATGACAAACTGCCGTCTGGATGACCCGGAATTTGAAAGGGGAATCAGGGACTTTTTAGCGGTATGTAATGTGGTGAAGGTATTCCGGAATACAAGAATCCTTCAGATTGCTCCGAGGCCGTTTGATTTCTGGTCCACGATGTGCAATGAAGGAGAGCTGCTTGAAAAGTTTAATATCCAGCTGGCCCCAATTCCGATGCCGGAACTGACAGAGGAAGTGAAAAAGGCAAAGGAAGAGGGAGTGGAGGTTGCCAGTGTGGTACAGTATTGCAGGGATAATATGTGTGTGAATGTACAGGGCGACCCGGATAAGGTTCTGGAAAATGTCGCTGCCCTGAAGGTTGCCATGAAGAGGCTGACAGAAAAGTACGGCTGCAATGCAGTGGCGATCCAGTGCTGGAATGCCCTGCAGGGAGAACTTGGAATTATGCCGTGTGCGGCCAATTCTCTTATGAATGAAGAGGGGATTCCGGTGGTGTGCGAGACCGATATCCACGGCGCGATTACGGCTGTCATGGTGGAGGCTGCAACGCTTGACGATACCCGTTCCTTCTTTGCGGACTGGACGGTACGGCATCCCGACAATGAAAACGGCGAGCTTTTGCAGCACTGCGGACCATGGCCAATTTCCGTTGCACAGGAGAAGCCAACGATTGAAAAGCCGTTGGTATTCGATTATCCCGGTTCTGTTGCAGCGCTTGCAAAGCATGGGGACATGACTCTGGCACGGTTCGACGGGGACAATGGGGAATATTCTCTGCTGCTCGGCAATGCAAAAGGAATTGACGGACCTTACACAAAAGGAACGTATGTTTGGGTTGAGGTTGCCAATTTAAAGAGACTGGAAGATAAACTTGTGTGCGGACCGTATATTCATCACTGTGTAGGCATTCATAAAGATGTTGTCCCGGTTTTGTATGAGGCATGTAAGTATATAGGAGTTGCTCCGGATTTATATGACCCGATTGAGGAAGAGGTTAAGGCTTATATCCGCGGTGAGTAAAAGAGAATATAAGGATACTGTGAGCGCGATGAAAGGAAGGAAACAATGGAGAATTTAAAAGCATTATCATTTGAACTGCGGAAAAATGTAGTGAGAATGATTAAGGAAGGCAAAGGCGGCCATATAGGCGGGGATATGAGTGTAATGGATACGCTGGTTACCCTGTATTTCAGGCAGATGAATATCAGTCCGGATAATATGGACGACCCGGACAGAGACAGGTTTGTCCTGAGCAAAGGGCATTCTGTAGAGGCATATTATGCGGTTCTGGCAGCAAAAGGATTTTTCCCGATAGAAGAGGTGATTGAGAAGTTTTCAAAATTCGGCTCCAAATACATTGGACATCCGAATAACAAGCTTCCCGGAATTGAGATGAATTCAGGTTCACTGGGACATGGTCTGCCTGTTTGTATCGGAATGGCGCTGGCCGGTAAAATGGATAAAAGAGATTACCGTGTTTATACGGTTATGGGAGACGGCGAGCTGGCAGAGGGTTCGGTGTGGGAAGGCGCGATGGCAGCCGGACATTATAAGTTAGATAACCTGTGCGCGGTCATTGACCGGAACCGGTTGCAGATAAGCGGCTGTACAGAGGACGTCATGGCTCATGATTCCCAGGAGGAGCGGTGGAAAAGCTTTGGATGGCATGTGATTTCTGTGAACGGAAATGAGATTGATGAGCTGGATGCAGCCTTCAATGAGGCAAAAGCGACGAAGGGAAAGCCGACGTTAGTTCTGGCTAACACAACGAAGGGCTTTGGTTCCCCTGTCATGGAAAACAAGGCAGGCTGGCACCACCACGTTCCGTCGGAGGAAGAATATGCGCAGATTATGGCGGATTTAGATGCAAGAAGGGAGGCTGCTTTACATGAATAAAATTCCAAACAGACAGGCTATTTGCGAGGTATTGATGGAAAACGTAAAGACGGATAAAGATATCGTGGTATTGTGCAGTGATTCCAGAGGAAGCGCATCTATGACTCCGTTTGCAGATACATATCCGGATCATTTTGTGGAGGTCGGCATTGCAGAACAGAATCTGGTGAGTATTTCAGCCGGACTTGCAAAATGCGGAAAGAAGCCGTTTGCTGCTTCACCGGCCTGCTTTTTGTCAACGAGAAGTTATGAGCAGGCGAAGGTGGATTGTGCGTATTCCAATACGAATGTAACGCTGATCGGCATCAGCGGAGGCATAAGCTATGGCGCGCTCGGCATGAGCCATCATTCTGCACAGGATATTGCGGCAATGTCTGCGATTCCGAACATGCGTGTGTATCTTCCGAGTGACCGGCATCAGACCAAAAAGCTGATTGAGGCATTGTTAAAGGACGAAAAGCCGGCTTATATCCGTGTAGGACGCAATCCGGTGGAGGATATTTATACGGAGGAAGACTGCCCGTTTGTGATGGACAGGGCAACGGTTTTATGTGAAGGAACGGATGTTGCCATTGTTGCCTGCGGCGAGATGGTGAAACCCGCATTTGATGCGGCCGGTCTGTTAAAAGAGCAGGGCATTTCGGCGACTGTACTCGATATGTACTGCGTAAAGCCTCTGGACAAAGAGGCGGTGGTCAAAGCGGCGGCAAATGCAAAGGCGGTTGTAACAGTGGAGGAGCACGCGCCGTTTGGCGGCCTTGGTTCCATGGTCAGCCAGGTTGTCGGAAGCGAGTGTCCGAAAAAGGTGGTTAATCTGGCGCTGCCGGATGCGCCGGTCATTACAGGTACGTCGAAAGAAGTATTTGATTATTATGGCCTGAATGCCGAAGGAATTGCAAAGACGGCTGCAGGACTGGTGCAGGAGTAAGCCTGCGCCCATATGAATGGAAAGTGATAACACAGCAGGCAGAAGATTTATGAATGCGGGGCTGTTTGGGGTGATTTTATGTTGAGACTGAGACCGTATAAGAGCTGTGATGCAGAAAAGATTGTGGGATGGATTCGGGATGAGACGTCCTTCTGGAAGTGGTCTGCCGGCAGATACGACAGATACCCGATTTGTGCAGAGGATATCAATGCAGAATATGACAAATATGCATTTTCGGACTGTTTTTTTGCGATGACTGCATTTGAGGACGACGGAGCGGCCGGACACCTGATTATGCGGTTTTTGGATGAAGACAAAAAAATTCTGCGTTTTGGATTTATTATTGTGGATGATGCAAAAAGGGGCAGGGGATATGGAAAAAATATGCTTTTGCTGGCGTTAAAATATGCATTTGAAATTTTGATGGTGGAAAAGGTGACGCTTGGCGTATTTGAGAACAATGAGCCTGCACACCGCTGTTACCGGTCTGCAGGGTTTCATGAGACCGGTGCTGTGGAATGGTACCGCATAGGAGATGAGGACTGGAAATGTCTGGAAATGGAGATTCGGCATCCGCAATAGGCCGGCAGGCCGGTTTTGGGCTGGTGGCGCCAATGGAGAATAAGGAGGAAGAAAATGGCGAAAACATATATGCTTGGAATTGACCAGAGCACACAGGGGACAAAAGCCCTGCTTTTTAACAGCGAAGGAGATTTAATCTGCCGCGCAGATTTGCCGCACGAGCAGATTGTGAACGAAAAAGGGTGGGTAGAGCATAACCCGGATGAAATTTATAAAAATACGCTGCAGGTTGTGAAAAATGTAATACAAAAAGCCGGAATTGACAAAGAGGACATTGCCGGACTGGGCATCAGCAACCAGAGGGAGACGGCCGTTGTGTGGAATAAAGAGACCGGAGAGCCGGTGTACAATGCCATTGTCTGGCAGTGTGCCCGGGGAGCGTCGATTTGTCAGAGGATTGCCAGAGACAACACAGGCGCGGCAAAGCTGGTACAGGAGCATACGGGCATTCAGCTGTCTCCTTATTTTTCGGCGGCCAAAATTGCTTGGGTGCTGGAAAATGTGGAGGGTGCAGGTGAGCTGGCCCGGATGAACAAAATCTGTCACGGAACGGTGGACAGCTATCTTGTGTATAAGCTGACAGGCGGAAAAATGTACAAGACAGATTACTCCAATGCATCGAGGACACAGATGTTTGATGTGAGAAACCTTACGTGGGACAAAGAGGTCTGTGCACTGTTTGGAATTGACACGGCCAACCTTGCCAGTGTGTGCGATTCCAATTCGCTTTTTGGTGAAACGGATTTTGACGGGTATCTGGATACACCGATTCCGATTCACGGAGTGCTCGGAGATTCCCATGGCGCCCTGTTCGGGCAGGGCTGCCTGGAGGAAGGCATGATTAAGTGCACCTACGGTACGGGTTCCTCTGTTATGATGAACATTGGCGCGAAGCCGGTATTCAGCGACAAAGGGGTCGTGACTTCTCTTGCATGGGGAATGGACGGAAAAGTCAGTTATGTACTGGAAGGCAATATCAATTATACGGGTGCCGTGATCAGCTGGATTCAGAAGGATTTACAGCTCATAGAGTCGGCAAAGGAGACGCAAAAGCTGGCAGAATCTGCAAATCCTGCAGACAGAACCTATCTTGTTCCGGCATTTACCGGGTTAGGCGCGCCTTACTGGGACAGCAGTGCGGCCGGAATGATCTGCGGTATGACGCGGACAACAAAAAAAGCGGAGCTGGTCAAAGCGGCGCTTGACTGCATCGCATACCAGATAACCGATATAGTCAGGGTGATGAGCGAGGACGCAGGCATCAGAATAGAAGAACTGCGCGTGGACGGAGGACCGACAAAAAACGGATATCTGATGCAGTTCCAGAGCGATATGCTGGGAATTCCGGTGCAGGTGCCAGATGCAGAGGAACTGTCCGGCATCGGTGCAGCGTATGCGGCAGGTCTGGCAATTGGAATGTATGAAAAAGAAAAGGTATTTGCAAGAATGGAGCGGACCCGGTTTGAAAAGAAGATGGGAGACGCAGAAGCGCAGGAAAAATATGCAGGCTGGAAGGATGCAGTTTCGAAAGTGCTGACGAAGCAGAAATAAAAAATTGCCGGGAATAACAGACGGTTATTCCCGGCAATTTTGCAAATAAAAATCTTATTGTGATACGGCAGAACCCGTTGTGACGAGAGAGTCTGGTATAATGATATCAGGCTCTCCTTTTACGTCCGAAAGGACGGCCTGAACGAGATAGCGGGTATCGTCGTTGCCGGTACAGGTCTGCATCGTAATAATTTTATTGGCAGAATTTAAATTCATGCCTTTGTCAATATTTCCCTTTTTCATCATAATTTCGTTCAGATATTCCGTATACACGTTAGGGTTTGAGTAATCATAAGAGAACAGCAGATGCCGGCTGTCCGTCACATATGCCGCGAAAATACGGTATTCCAGAATCTGTGTAGGCGTATAAATATACATGGTCCGGTGGCTGTTGAAAAATTCTAAATCCTTAAACTTGTGAAGGTGTTTGAACATGGTTCCATCCTTCATATTGTGGCCATACAAAATGGTATTCGGGTCTTCAAATGTTTTGGTATTAAAATTCTCCGTATAAATACAGCCTGGATATCCGACGGAGCCGTCCATATTGCGCTCTAAATAATAAGTATTGTCGGTCGGATGCTGGAAAACGGGATAACTCACATTGGTATCCGGAATATGAATCCATGCATAGGCATCGGGATACTGCCACTGCAGAGTTGCAAAATCAATCGGAATGTTGACTGCTTCCGGAGTGGGAGTCGGAGCAGGGGTAGCTGTCGGAGCCGGAGTCGGTTTGGGAGCCGGTTTCGGCTTAGGGGCCGGCTTTTTTCCAAATACAAAAATAAGAACTGTAATCAAAATAAGAACGGCCAGAGAGGCGGCAGCAATGATAATCAGTTTTTTCCGGTTATTCCCGTTTTTGTTTTTAGATGAAGTGGTGGAACCGGCTTCGGCCGCGGCCGCGTATTCGGATAATGTAACATATTCTTTTTCTTTATTTGTTTTATCGCTCATGCGTGTATACCTCCATATCTGTAATTTGATTTTATACTATATATAGCAATATTTTACAGTTCCATATACTATATGCGGTGCTACATACAACATATTGTATTATATGCAGTACATCCGTCATATGCTGGAAATTCGTTTTTTGGTA
>CANOFI010000094.1 GCA_947565255.1 uncultured Lachnospiraceae bacterium | reverse complement strand
ACTGGAATACTGCCCTTCGACAAATAATAATCCAGCATGCACTGTATGGAAAAATACATGTAAAGCCAGTGATGTTTAAATTTTTTCTGTATCAGTTCACATGCCGCATATACCTGATTGGGCAGCCAGTTGCTTTGCAGCAGCAGCATTGTAGCAGACGGCGGACATACTGCATTCTCTAGCTGAAAACATTTTAAAATCAGATTCTTATCTTCCTTTGAAAGCCCCTTGGCAGCCGCTTCGATATCAACCACTGTCACACACTCTTTTGGGAAATCTCCTGTATCCGAGCCCGGATAGACAAGATAGGACTGCAGGCTGCTCCTTCCAAACAGTGTCTTATGCTTTAACAGGGCGGGCTTGTATCCTCCAAAGCCTTTATATGTGTTTTCTACCCATTTTCTGTCTCTTAAGCTAAGAAGATTTGGACCGAATTCATACCAGGAAAAGGCTTTCTGCTTTAAGGATAAATAAATTCCGAGCGTATCCTCGCCATCGGTATTGGAATAAATTTCATCAAATTCTTCGATATCACATCCCTGCTGCTGCAAGCATTTATTGATTCCTTCCAGAATTGCCTGTTCTGTTTTTTCCAGAGTATCATATTCTTCTTTGTCCCTTCCCAGCCGGTTGTCATAGGTATATACATTTCTGAATACCCCGCACTCTGCAAACGATAATACTGTTGATACTAACGGGCGGTTTCCCGCACACCAGTCCCACCCGTCCGCCACTAACAGAGAAGCCTCGTCCTCCGGATGAAAAGCCAGCTTGTGTACCAGCGCCCATGCAAAAGCGGCGCCGTGGTAAAAGGTATATAATATTTTTTTCATGCGGCGGCACCTCCTACTTTACAATAATTCTGTCTTCAAAATTGTCCGCCGCCACGCCATTTTTGTCCAGGAAATCCAGAAACTGCGCCTGTTTCTTTTTGATTCCCTTTTCAAATTCGGTATAGTCCGCCATCTCATAATAGACCTCCACCGGCTCGTCCATCCGAAACTGCGCGATCTCTATATGCGGCAGTCCGAAAAATCTGCACATTTCCCTGCCTGATGTCTCATAATTCAGAAACAGGGCCGGCACACCGCTCTGAACCGCCAGCACATTATTATGAAAATTCATTCCCATCGCAAACTGTCTGGATGCAAACATTCGTTTCCACTCCTCTGCATCGTAATATACTTTTTTCTTTTCAAGATAGGATTTCAGCTCCGTCAGCGTTTCCCGGTCTGCTATGTTCTGTTCATCCGGCTCCAGTGACGTCGTCTCTACGAATTCGAACATATATTCTTTCATGTATTTTAAAAACTGCATTTCTTTCTGTGTCAGCTTTCCATAAAACGGCTTGAAGCTGCCCACAATGCTCTTATCCGTAAACTCCGGTTTTTCCGCAGCCTTCTTTATTTCGCCTATGCCGGTGTACAGAGACGGGTCGCCGATAATCGTGCTGTTTTTTATCCCGTAACCCGCTAAAATCTCCGCCGTGTATTCTCCCCTGACGCCTACGCTGTCGCACCGCTGTGCTATCTCTCTCAATACGGTTACCGTTTCTTCTGGCATCCAGAACTCCTTTTTCTCTGTCTCAGCGCTCAGTCCAATTCCAAGGGGAAGCAATACCCTGTCTCCTATTTTTTTCAGGACATTGCGAAGGTATGTCAAATCGGCACCCTCCTGTATAAAAATCAGGTTGGTGGTGAGAAACACATCAAACTCATTTTGTTCAAATCCGCCCTCATGCTCCATATACCAGTTTGAAATAATCATGGGAGAAAGCATGGCGTCAATCGCATTCCAGTGCACCAGATTACTCGTATTTCCCGCACATTTCTGCATTTTCTCCGTATCGCTTATGGAAGCATCCTCTATCACATCGCGGAACATGCACACCTTTCCCCGGCTTTTCTTTCGTTTTCTTTTTGGGTACGGCGGCTCTTTTTCCTCTTCCACCTCTGGAAATTCCTTTTCCTTCTCATTCACATCTTTGATATCCAGCTTCACCGGCTCCAGAGGTGTAAAATCCACTGCAGTCTTATACTCTTCTATGCCGCAGAGCTGATTGGTAAACAATGTGTCCGCGCGAACCGAAGCAATGTTTCCATAAAATGTATCCTCAAAACTGCACAGCTGAAACAGCTTTCTGTCCTCGTGCTTTGAAAAACGAAGAAAGTATTCAAACGGATACGACAATTCCCGATAACAGGCCGGAAGCGAAACCCCCTTAAATGCCCGCGCATATTCCGAGGCAAAATCCAGAACGCCTTTGTGCAGCATCCGCATAACAAACGCTTCCGGATACTGTGTGCAATCCTCTTCAAAAATTTCCGTGATTTTTTCATTTTGCAGTTCCAGCCCAATGCAGGCCGGCGCGGGGTCCGACAGCAGATATTCCCGCATAATGCCGGAGTACGTCGGAACGGTATCATACATTGTCTGTATTTTATAACCGTTTTTTCTCTGCTCCATATGAATCCGCTCATTGTCCGAATGTACAAAATAGCCGTCTAACGGTTTCCCATATGCCTTGGAAATGGCGCTCTGGATTCTCCCGCTGTATCCCATATCAAACGTGGCTGAATCCTCCTGAATAACAGAATAATACCGCTTCATATTCTCCTGTGCCTTCTTTAGCTTTTCTTCATCAAACAGCCCCTCAATAAAAAAATCAATGAACTGCTCCTCGGCCTCCTTATTTTTAAATCTGGCATCCGCGGCCATATGCTGATTTAAATAGTCTTCCATCTCTTCCTCTTCTAACCTGCTGCAAAATGCCAGCATCCGGCATAAGGAGAGCGGAGAATGATTGGAGCTCTCCACGGGAAGCTGATACATATCCTCTTTTTTCTGAATCATAAACGGCATTGTCATTTTGCGCGAGGCGTGAAGATAATACGACTGTATGTCTGTGTCGTTTATGATATCGAACATTTGTTTGGGTAAATATCCGTCCCTTGCCAGAAAATAGATATTTTTTTTGCCTGCTCTTTTCAGTTCCTTTAGAAGCCACCCCGCAATGCCCAGGCAGTGCGGTCCTGCGGCATAGTACCCAAGCATATATGGATTTCCGTTAAAATCGCTTTTTTCCTGAAAACCCATATATGGATTATCGAAAAACCGGTTTGCTGTCATCGCCAGCACCGCGCGGTACGCCGGCGATTTTCTGGCCGCCTTATAATCCGAAAATGGTCCCGCCATATACTTGTCCATCCATCCGCAGTTATTGGTCGTAATGCCCTGAATCACATTTTCAAAAACCTCCCTGGCTTTTGGAAAAAATGCAGTCCGAATCCCCAGCTTTTTTGCCGCCTCCATATCACAACGCCAGTTATCCCCAATGTGCAAAACCGACTCCGGCGTAAGTCCTGTGCCCTTAAGCATCCGCTTAAAAAGCAGCCCTGTCCCCTTTAATGCCCGTTCTTTCGAGGACAGATATAGCTTTTCATGATTCCGGTATCCATTTTTTTCTAATATTTTTTCTACGGTGTCTGTCTCTAAATACATATCCGATGTCAGTACAATCCTTTTTCCCGCATCGTGCGCAAATTCATACAGCTCCTTCCCGGTTTTGCGCACCTTAGAAAATCTGACCTCATACTCCTTTTCTGTCTGATACAGTCTGTCAATTGTATCCTCTCCGATCGAAAACCGCTCTTTCATGCAGCCATATATTTCCGAAAGCGTCACGTCCTCAAACCCCCGGTTTTCTTTTCTCGCGTGCGCCTCGGACAGACTTCTTATTTTTGCAAAAGAAATATTGTAGCTGCCGTCCGTCAGCCGCTCAAATTCCGGTTCCATCAAATCCATCAGGTCCGTCGGTTCATACAGCGGCCTTGCAACGAGCGTGTCAAAAATATCAAAGCTGACGCATTTTACTTTTTTACTCAAAATTCCTTTTTTTATATTTTCTATCCCACCGTTATAGTGCGCGGTAATCACATCAAAACAGAGTTCATCCTCCCGCTGCGTTTCCTTATATCCCGGCAGAAATGCATCAACCAGCTCCTCCGCCTCCTCATTTTTTTCAAACCGTTCTTCCTGCAGCGACCGGTACATCCGGGCATATTTTTTCTTAAATGCAAGAAATCCCCGTCTGTATACCTCATCTGCCTGTTCAGACTCCAGAAACTGTTCAACAAAGTGAAACGCAGTATTTAAATCCTCCATTCTCTTTGCAAACTTTTTAAACGTAATATTGTCCCATGCGGTAGACGCCTCTTTTGATGCACAGTAAAAATATTGTACGGTATCGATCTTCGCCAGTTTCTTCGCCCTATATAAAAGCGGTACGGAAAATGCGACATCCTCCGTCATAATCAAATGCTTCTTTACTGTCCTGTATGCGTCCATGCAGCCATTCCAGAGTTCTCTTTCATAGATTTTATTCCATATCGTATGCCACGAAAAACAATATCCCTGCTGCGCAAAAAAGGCATCCCTGATTTCTGTTCCCTCTAATATGTCTTTTTCAAAGCACATCTGGTACAGCGGCCTGACGGTCTTTGTGTGGTCCAAATCCTCAAAAACGGTATCGCCGACTACGATATCCGCCCCGGTCTCCTCCGCCTTTTTTACAAGCATCCGGTAGTAGTCGCAGGAAATATAATCATCGCTGTCCACAAATGCAAGATACTTGCCGTTTGCCTCCTCCGCCCCGGAAATTCTTGCCTGAAACAGCCCCTTATTTTTGGAATGGCGGACATATTTTATCCGCTCATCCTCAAAAAGATATTTTTTTATCACTGTCTCCGCCTGGTCTCTTGTCCCATCATTCACCACAATCACTTCCAGATTGTGATACGTCTGCCCCAAAATGCTGTCCAGACAGCGGCCTACATACTTTTCCGTCCCATATACCGGGACAATCACTGATAGTAACGGTTGTTGACTCATAAAAAATATCCTCCTAAACTGTACATGCAGGATTCGCCCGCGCATCCCGCCTCACTGCAGGTCAATGGCAAGGTGGTTTTTCGCAGCAAACCTCCTCATAATGTCCTTGTTTCTTTCATACTTCTTATAAAAAGCGCTGTAATCGGTTTTCCTGTAATATTTTTTCAGCGATGTGTGCAACTTAAACCCCTTTACCTCCACAGATGGAAGTCCGAAAAATTCCGTCAGCTCCCGGACTCTGGAATCCGATACGACAAATAATGGGCACACGCCGTTTTGCATGGCAAGCACGCCGCCGTGAAAGCGCATGCCGATATAAAAATGATAGTCCTGCAAAAACCGGCCCCATTCGTCCACATCAAAAAACAAATGCGACGCCTGTGCAAGCCACTCCTCAAACCGTGTGCAGTCCCTTATAAAAAACCGGCTCATCGGCTGCGCTGTCTGTTCCACAAAATCCAGCTGCTTTTTTCTGCAGTAATCCAGAAAACGGACTTCATAATCGGAACATCTGCCCCAGAAGGTCTTAAAGCTGCACACCGTCTTTAGCGGCATACGCGCAGGCTGTTTTTCCAACTGGTACCGGCTCTGGTAATAAACCGACGGACAGCCGATGATTTCGATATTTTTTACCCCGTACGCATCTAAAATTTCGGCCGTGTACTGTCCGCGCACACCGATGACGCACCGCTCCTGTATTTCATGGAGCAGACGGAGCGCAGACGGATGCATGTCAAAATCCCTTTTATATTCCGCGCACTGCAGGCCGACAGATACCGGAATCAACGCCCGGTCGCCGATGTTTTTTAAAATCTTTTCTGTATTTTCGTACCGTATGTTTTCATTAATCCAGACTAAATCCGTTGTCAGAAACGCATCATAATTCTCTATCTTTTCCGCAACATTATGAATTCCATAATACGGTTTTAAAAAATCCGGCCGGAACAGTTTTTGGATGGCCCTGAAAAATGCCAGATTCCCGGTGTTGCGTCCCACCCTTGAAAATTTTGTCTCAACCGGCTGCTCCCCGGTCGAAAATGCCTCTGAAAAAATTCCGAGTTTCATGCTGTTATCCTTGCTTTCCTAGATGCTCTTTCCATCTTTTCTTAAAAAATTTTCTATCCACAATGAGCCAGAACAGCGCCTTGCTGATGATATTCTTCTTTTCCATTCCGGCGTTGACATACAGCTGCCACTGCGGATTGGTGTTCGCAGCCTCCAATATCTGCCCTCTCTCGTAAAACGGGACCAGCCTGTGATAGGCAATGCTTTCCCGCCAGTATTTTTTCAGTGAAAATGTCCGGCCCGCCCACATGTCATCCTCAAACAGGAAGCAGTCGAACATATGTTCATCCGCTTCCCGCAGCGTACTTAAGAAAAATTCATACGGATAGGAGACATCGCCGTTTCGCATCTCCATCCGCTCCATATAGTCTTTAAAATATCCGCAGAAATCATCGATAAATTTAAGGGCATAGCCCTGTACCTGCTCCATAAACCACGATTCGCAGTACCCGTACGAGAACGGCTCAAATACCGGCTTTGCCGCATTGCCCTCCGTCTCATAGCCGATGCAGGACGGTGCATATTTCGAAAACAAAAGCTCCCGGATTCCGCCGGTGATGGAGGGCGTGTATTCATAAAAGCTCTTTACATCAAATCCATATTCCCTCTCACGCGCCCTGCAGGCATCGTCGTTGACATGCACATAAAAGGCGTCAATGCGTTTTCCTGTGAAACGATACAGCATCTCCTGCGTACGCCCGCTGTAGCCGACATCCACAACCGCAGCCCTGCCAAACAGGACCGATTCAAAATAGGCGCACACGCTGTTTTTGTACCGGCGCGCCTCCTCCCCGTCCAGCTCTTTTCCGTACAGGGCGGCCTTTCGGGACGTATACAGATATTCCGCCTCCGGCGTATTTTTGTAACATGTCCGCATTCGTTTGTATGCCTCCATGGGAAGATACCCGTCCCGCGAAATAAACGCAAGCGTGTCATATTCTTCGCGCACGGCTTCCTGAATTAGCCATTTTGTAAATCCCAGAAGATGCATACCCAGCGCATAGTAGCCCAGAAATCGGGGAGAGCTGTTCATCTCCGTCCATTCGTTATAGGAAATGAACGGATTGTCGTACAGATGATTTGCCGCCACGGCCAGCGCCGTCCTTGTCCCCAAAAATTCCATTGCCTTTTCGTAGTTCTGCATGGTGCCGGTCGGTTCAGTGTACGCACAGCAGGAATGGGTTGTCCTGATATCTGGTATATTGAACTGGATGCAGTCCACGGCTCTCGGATAAAAGTGCGCCGTCATGCCCTTCTTTCGCGCCATCGCCACGTCGCTGTCCCAGTTATCCCCGATATGCACAACCTGCTCTGCCTTACAGCCGCTTTTCTGCATCAGAACATCATACAGAACACCAGTTCTTTTTGATGCATTTTCCCCGCAGGATACCAGAAGCTCCTCATACTCCGTATATCCGTTTTTCTCCAAAAGACTCGCAATGGTCTTTTTGTCCAGATACATGTCCGTTGTAAAATATACCTTTTTTTTGCACATCCGCGCAGTCTCATACAAGTATAACACGCTTTCTCTTGCTTTGCAGAACGTATGTTCTGTTTCGATTTCCTTTTCCATCATCCTGCGGACTGTTTTTTCATCTAACCCCCACTCATTCTTTATTTTTTCATAAATGTCTGCAAAGGAAATGTCTTCCTTATCCGCCCGCGTTCCATATACATGGACATCCCGAAGCTCCCTCTCCGCCTGTATCCGCACATCCGAAAAATGCACATATTCTCCGTCCTTTTCAAATGCGTCCTTTCCAAATATGTCATCGCCTTCCCCGTCCAGCAGGCAAAACAAATCGGACGGTCTGTAAAACGGCCTCACGAGCGCGGTGTCAAACACATCAAAGCTGACCGCCTTTATTTCCTCTGAAGCAATCTCTTTTATGATGTCGTTGAACCGATTGTCATAGGGCGCCGTCACCGTATAAAAATACGATTCGTCCCTTATGTCCTTTGTGCTGCCCGGCAAAGCCTCCTCTAACATAATCTGAAGCTTCATTTTCTCCTTCGGATGCAAACCGGATTTCAATATATTTTCTGTCCAGAACTTCAAATACACATTTTGCCATGTCCAAAAACACAACAAAATTTACATACTCTTCTCTCTTTCTCTCTCTCAAATCCTACTTTTGACTATTTCATCTTTCCCTCTAATACCCTTTTTCTTTT
>CANOFI010000093.1 GCA_947565255.1 uncultured Lachnospiraceae bacterium | reverse complement strand
CACGATAAAAGGCAGCAGGTTTTCCGCCTGCTGCCTTTGGGTTTTACGCATTTTTATTTTATCTTTTGTTTATTCCGGAAACCCTCCGCAGCTCATGCGCACGATCAGCGGCGTGGGAAACAGGCTGACGGAAGGCTCCCTTGCGCCGGACTGTATCAGCTGCATGACCGTCTCCAGGCACTTTTTCCCCATTTCTTCCACTTCCATTTTTACCGCCGTGACGGAGGGAAGCATCTGTTCCTCCATAAAGTTGTCTCCGTAGGAGACGATTTCCATATTCTCCGGAACCCGGATCCCGTTCAGCGCCAGTTCATGCATGACCCCCACCGTCATCTCCGTTATAAACACAAACATCGCTGTCGGAAGGCACACGCCCGCTCTTTCGCAGCGCGCAATAAGCTCGTCCACCGCATTTTTTCCGCCGTTCACATGCAGAATATCCTCACAGATATAGAGCGGATTCATATCCAGCCAGGGAACTGAACACCCTCTGCGATGCCGTCTCAGAAATTATGGATCTGTCGCTGGATGCATTTATTCACAATAATCTGGACAGCGCACATAAGGTAGAGCCCTTAGAACAGGTGATTGACGGACTTAAAGAGCAGTTCCGCACACACCACATCCGCCGCATGCAAAAAGGAAACTGCAATATTGTGGTTGGATTTGTATGGTCTGACCTCCTCACAAATTTAAAACGCACTGCCGACCACTGCTCAAACATTGCCGGCTGTGTCATAGACACAGCCGGACACAATCTGAATCTTCATGAAACGCTGCGTGCAAGCCGCACGAATAACGAACAATACGACCGGATATATCAGGCTTTTGCAGAAAAATATACAAAAGCCCCTCCAGCCAGAGGCTGATTTAAAAAATTATGTAAACCATATAGACCTGCTATGGCTTGTCTACTCCCGCGGAAACGATTATCTGCCGGCTGCATTTTTATTTTTATCAATGACAACACGGAATATACGCCAGTTTAAACCGTCCCTTCTATTGTTTGATATCGTCAGCTGCAGCTTATTTTCCTCAATCATCTGTTTTGCATGGGATAAGCCGGTGTCCTGTTTTTCTCCCTGCGAAGCACATTTTTCCTTAAAAAACTTATCCAGCTTTTCTTCTGACATCTGTTCCTCAGGATTTCCCACCTCAAAAACTATTTTTTCCTCATCCTCCTCCAGCTTCAGCATCAGCCTTTTGTACTCTGCCTGTCTGTCAGAAAGAGATTCTACCGCATAATCCATAAAAATTGTCAGCATCTCGATTATCTGATACACGGATAGCATACACCGGGCTTTCCCGACACAGATAACATAATCAATTACAATGTCAGCATTTTCCACAGCCGTGCATTTGTAATACAAATATCCCGCCAGAGTGGGATTTTCACAGTCTGTTAATATAGAATCAAATTTTCCCACTGTTTCCAGATTATCTGCATAGCTTACCTGTCTGTTCACCAATTCCTCCTTTGAATCTGCCGTAAGGCCCATGTAATAAATGGCCAGCATATGTTTCTGGTAATCATTCTGTTTCTTCCTTGCCTCTGCAAGCAATGCCTGGTATGCCGTATCATAAATACCAACCATTTCTGTTTCCCTTTCCTTTAAATTACGTTCATACTTGTTTTTCTTCCTGCTGAGCAGATAAAAACTTACTAAACAAACAATCAGCAAAGGAATTATCTCCACTCCCTTACCCGAACTTAAAAATAAGTATCCCATTTTGCATCTCTCCTCTTCTTATTATTTTGCTGCATAATCCGGCACTGCTGCCGGACCAGGTTCAAAAAACCTCCTTAACTATAGTTTAAACAGTTTTCCCTCATCAATCCAGTACCTTATGCTGTACTATCAGTATAATTATATGGTGCTTTAGTTCCTGTTTTCATCCGAGAGGCAGCTGAAACCCCCATTTTATGGAGAAAATTGCTTATGTATTAACAGAGGGGAAATGGTTAACGTCAGGGCACTGCCATACGCTGCCGGGAACACGAAAAAAGGCCTCAAAATCGGCTTTTATCCGCCAATTGCAAGGTCTCTTGCTTTATTTTTCCTTTCCTCCTGCAGCCCCTCTTAAAATACTCATTTCCGTATCCGTCATGGATTTTTATTTGCAGGAGGGACAATGTCGGCTATTGGAAATGACAACGTTTGATACAATTTTGTTTGTTTTCAGATTGTTATCTATACGTTCTAATATAGAAGTGTAATCTATTGTTCTACTTCTTGTCTATATCCTCCCTACCAGTGAATTCCATACCCGCACTGTTATAAATTATACGTCATCAGACGCACAAAAAAAACGCTTCGCCCCTGTTCTATTGTACCGGGAGCGAAAGCGTTTTTCCTGAATTTTCATCTGACTTATCTAATCTCTGCAGCTATATTTTCCTGTTCCTACCTGCGAAGCTCAATTCCCAAATTTTCAAGCGCTTTTAAAATCCGGTTCATCGCTTCACTGACATCATTTTCTTCGAGTGTCTTATCTGAGGCACGGAAGGTTACGGAATAGGCAACCGACTTATATCCCTCTTCAATCTGTTCACCCTCATACACATCAAACAGCTCATAGCTCTCCAGGTAACGGCCACCCTTTTCTTCTATGATTTTCTCAATCTGGCCGACCAGAATTTCTTTTTTCACCAGCATGCTGATATCGCGCGACACAGCCGGATATTTCGCAATTCCCTGGTACTTGCGGCTAAAGGAAGCAAATTCTGTTACGGACGGCATATCAAGCACCGCAACATAAGCCCGTTCGCCAATCCCATAATGATCTGCTGTCTCCGGGTGCAGCTCGCCCAGATAACCGAGCGTCTTTCCCTGATACACAATATCTGCCTGCCGCCCCGGATGCAGATATGGCCTGCCGCAGTCTGGATTGTATGTCACTTTACCGTCATATCCAATTTTATCAAAAAATTCTTCCACCACGCCTTTCATTGTGAAGAAATCTCCATCTCCATACATGCCAAGCGTAAACTGCATGCGCTCCTCGGGAAGCTCCGTCAGAGGCAGCTGCTTTGGCAGATAAATATTGCCGGTTTCGTAAAGACGCACGTTTTTATTTCTGCGGTTGTAGTTGGTGGAAAGCGAGGTCAGCATTCCATTCAGGGACATCGTCCTCATAATACTGAAGTCCTCCCCAAGCGGGTTCGCAATGACAACTGCTTTCCTGAGCTCGGAATCTGCCGGGATGGACAGCTTGTCAAACACCTTCGGGCTCTCAAACGAGTAAACCATTGCCTGTGAAAAACCGCAAAATTCCGCAATCTCCTTCACCACATTTTCAATGCGCATTTTAAAGGAAATTTTTCCCGTCGTTGCCTCCCCGGACGGCAAAGACGTCGGAATATTGTCATAGCCGTAAAATCTTGCAACCTCCTCCGCTATATCGTTCATGCAGAGCAGGTCCTGACGGAAGGACGGAATGAGCAGCTCCCTTTTTTCCTCATCATAACCAAGCTCAATGCGCTTTAAGTAACAAAGCATGTCCTCCTCGGAAATGTCCGTTCCAAGCAGTCTGTTATACTGGTCGGGCGTAAACGGAAGACGTACCTCTTTTTTCTCAAAATTTTTTACGTCCACAACGCCGCCAACCACCTCGCCGGCCCCCAGTTCCTCTATCAGCTGGCAGGCACGGTTTATCGCATCAATCGCATTATTCGGGTCCAGCCCCTTCTCAAACTTGCCCGATGCATCCGTACGGAGTCCGATTTTTTTGGAAGACAAACGTATGTTCGTTCCATCAAAGCATGCCGCCTCAAACAATAAGGTTTTGGCTTCATCAGTAATCATGGAATTTTCACCGCCCATGATTCCGGCAATTCCGACCGGCTTCTCCCCGTCGCAAATCATCAGGACAGAAGAATCAAGCACGCGCTCCTGCCCGTCCAGTGTCGTATATTTGTCGCCGTCCTGCGCATTTTTTACAACAATCTCCCCGCCGGCAATGGTTGCCAGGTCATATGCATGCATCGGCTGTCCATATTCTTCCATCACATAATTCGTGATATCCACAATGTTATTAATCGGGCGAATCCCGTTTGCGGCAAGGCGCCTCTGCATCCACTCCGGCGATGGTTCAATCTTAATATTTTTTACGACGCGCGCGCAGTATCTGCTGCACAAATCCGCATTTTCCACACGCACCTTAATATACGCATTTACATCCTCGCCATTGCCGGTCTTACGGATAACCGGCGGATGAAACTCTTTACGAAATGTTGCAGCAGCCTCGCGTGCCAGTCCAATGACACTAAAGCAGTCCACACGGTTGGATGTAATCTCATACTCAAATACCGTATCGTGAAGCCCAAGCAGCTCCACTGCATCCAGACCGGGCTCTGTATCCTTTGGAAACTGGTAAATGCCATCCTTCGGTGCTTCCGGATACATGTCGGTATTTGAGCCTAACTCCTCAATGGAGCACATCATACCGTTTGATTCCACACCGCGCAGCTTCCCCTTTTTAATCTTGATGCCTCCCGGCGACTTTTTTCCGTCATGTCCGCCTGCCACACGGCCGCCATCCAGCACGACCGGCACTTTATCCCCAGCCGCAACGTTCGGTGCACCGGTTACGATCTGAACCGGCTGTTCCTCCCCGATATGAACCTGGCAGACTACGAGCTTATCTGCGTCCGGATGCTTCTCCACACTTAAAATTTCGCCGACCACAATCTTATCCAGATCTGCGTCCATCTGTGTGTAACCCTCCACCTTGGAGCCGGAAAGCGTCATCGCATCCATATATTCCTGCGCCGTAACCTCAAGATCCGGCACATATGCTTTTATCCATGACAATGCTGTGTTCATCTGTATAACCTCCTATCTCAAATCTTCCAATTAAAACTGCTTCAGGAAACGAATGTCGTTTTCATACAACAGGCGCATATCATCAATCTCATATTTCAGCAGGGCAATCCGCTCCAGACCCACACCGAAAGCAAATCCGGTGTACTCCTCCGGGTCAATGCCGCACATTTCCAGCACATGGGGATGCACCATTCCGCAGCCTAAAATCTCAATCCATCCCTCGCCTTTGCAGAACCGGCAGCCTTTCCCGCCGCACTTGAAACAAGAAACATCCATCTCCGCACTCGGCTCTGTAAAAGGAAAATGATGCGGTCTGAACTTCACCTTCGTCTCTTCCCCGAACAGTTCTTTTGCAAATTCTGCAAGCGTCCCCTTCAAATCCGCAAATGTGATTTTTTTATCGATGACCAGTCCCTCCACCTGATGAAAGGACGGCGAATGCGTCGCATCCACCTCATCTGAACGGAACACGCGCCCCGGAGAAATCATCCGAATCGGCAGCCTGCCTTTTTCCATCTCGTGCACCTGCACCGAAGAAGTCTGCGTACGGAGCAGAATGTCCTTTGTGATATAGAACGTATCCTGCTCATCCTTTGCTGGATGATTTGCCGGAATATTCAGCGCCTCAAAATTATAATAATCATATTCGACCTCCGGTCCCTCTACGACCTCGTAACCCATACCGATAAAAATATCCTTTATTTCACGGAGCGCAATGGTATTTGGATGACTGTGCCCGATGATGTTTTTCTTCGCCGGAAGCGTGACGTCAATGACCTCTCTTTTCAGCCTTACATCCCGTGCCGCCTTCTCCAGCTTCTGCTTTGTCTCCTCTAAAAATGATTCGATTGCCTCGCGTGTCTCATTTACCATCTGTCCGACCTTCGGCCGGTCTTCCGGCGCTACCTCCTTCATACTTTTGAGAACGGTAGTCAGTTCTCCTTTTTTTCCCAGAAACGCGATCCGCACATCATTCAGTTTATCCAGCTTATCTGACTCCTGTATCTGCCTGATGGCTTCTTCCCTGATGCTCTGTAATTTCTCCTTCATAATGGACCCCTTTCTTTTCTATCCTTTCTTTTTTTACATATAGCAGGTGATTGCAAAATTTCCTGTACAATCAAAAAAACTCCACCCCACAAAGGGACGAAGTTTATCCGTGTTACCACCCTAATTCCCACAACCGCATACAGCAGTCACGGGCACTCTTATACTTAACGCGTAATCACGGCATTTCCTACTGTTCCTATCGGATTACTATATGCATCCGGTCTCTCCAGACGCACAGAAAATCCTATCAGAAATATTCAAAAATGCAGCTCCGGTGGGAAATTCGATTATCCGCTGAACTTAAGGATGCTTCCAGCCGGCGGCCTCCTCTCTCTGAAAGAAACGGATGCTCTACTTATCACCTTCATTGCTTTTTACATATTCACATGTGATTATATTACACAAAAACAAAAGGCTTGTCAAGTTTTTTCAGAAAAAACACAGAACCCCCTCTAAACACGCTCAAACTTTTCCTGCAGAATACTGTGCAGAATCTCCTGAAGCGCCTGCGGCATAAACGGCTTGACCAGATAATCCTCTATGCCCAGCTCGTCTATCCGGTTCATCGCCCCGATATTTTTATCCTGCGTTAAAAATACAATCGGGGCATCTGAGATTTCCCTGATTCTTGTATAGACCTCAAGCCCGTCCATATCGGACATCTGAATATCAAATAACACAACATCCATCGATTTTTCCTGAAGTGTGCGCAATGCACTCTCACCGGTCGTCTCTATATGAAGCTGGTAACCGGGCTCACCCTCCAAAATGGAACGGATAAACTCTAAATCCGCAGGGTCATCGTCTACCACCATAATATCCCACTGGACATCCGTCTGCTGCCTCATGTTATACTCCTTGTCTTCATCAATCATTTTAAGCATAATATCGGCAATCTCCGGGTCAAACTGCGCACCTCTTCCCTCTTCGATTTCCGAACGTACTTTTTGCTGCTGCATAATCTGCCTGTAGCTCCGGTTAGAAGTCATCGCATCATAGGCATCCGCCACGCCGATAATTCTTGCCACCTCCGGAATATCTTTGCCTGACAGTCCGTTCGGATACCCATCCCCGTCAAAACGCTCATGATGCCATTTTGCTCCCTGCACCACCATGACATTCTCCTTAATATCCTTTAAAATATAATAGCCGGATACCGGATGCAGCTTAATATATGCAAATTCTTCATCGGTAAGCTGGGACGCTTTATTAATTATTGTATCCGGAATATGTATTTTCCCTATGTCATGCAGAAGTGCTGCATAATAAATATTTTTCCGTTCTTCCTCGCTCTTGCCCATCCGCTTTGCAATCTCTTCCGCATATTTGGCCACTCTCTGCGAGTGTCCGTTCGTATAACGGTCTTTTGCATCTATGGTGCGGGCAAGCGTGCGCATAATACTCTCACTCATCTTTTCCATATTCTGGCGGCTTTCCTCCGCATCTCTCATATGCTTTCTGATTTTTCGGAATGTCCGCGTACAAAAATACGCGATTAAAACAAACACCCCTAAACATACAAAAATATTCCGAAATAATATATTCCGTATATCATGGTAAAGCTTCGTATTGCTGACAATCATCGCCACATGCCACTCATCCATAACCATATCAGTGAATATGGTACACTCCTCGCCTCCCACTGTGGCACGGAACGTACCACCCTCATTCTTGTATACTTTGTCAAGCAGCTGCGCCATCTCATCGTCTTCCTGATAATTTTTACCTTTTTCATCCCCATCCGAATGGGCAACTACAAGTCCCTCCTTGTCAATGACAAAGCCATATCCCATACCATCAAGTTCTATACTCTGCGTGATAATCTGAAACTGGTCAAGTGCAATGTCAAGTGAAATCACGCTGTCATTGTCATACAACATCTGACTTACCGAAATCATAATGGTATTCGTCTGCGCATCCAGATATGGGGAAACCACCGTCGGCTTTCCTTCCGCGGCGGCTGCCGCCGTATACCACTCCCGTTCCTTCGGAACATAATCCTTTGGCGGAACCCAGCCGATACCATCCAGATACCGGCCCTGAAACAATCCATATATCCCCGTAAAATATACATCAATATCCTCTTTATACCGCTCCGACTCCTCCAGAAGAAACGCTTCAATCTCCTCCGGAGACACCCCCTTCTGCATCATGTATTCCACAGTAATTGCCGTTACCTGCAAGACATCCATCCCTTTCATCAGGTAACTGTTGAGCTGTTCTGCAATTTCTTCTAAAGTATCTTTACCCACAAAAGA
>CANOFI010000092.1 GCA_947565255.1 uncultured Lachnospiraceae bacterium | reverse complement strand
GTTCTGTCCCAGACTGGATGCGAGGTTGTTCAGGGCAATCCAGTCTGGAACAGAACAATGACCGGTTCCGCATTCTGGAAGAACTGATGAATGACTATCTGTTTGAATATGACATAGCATCCGACACATTATTTTTTTCTGACCGCTGGAAACCCGATGGCATCCATACCGAATATCCCCACGCGAAGAAATGGCTGGAACTTCATGAGATTATTCATCCTGACGAAATGACTTATTTTCTGGATATTTTATCCTCCACAAGAATATACAAGGAAAAACGCACCGTAGAGTTCCGTGCGCGTTTTATCGGCGAGGAATTTAACTGGTACCGCCTCTGCTATAAAACGGTCCGTATAAAAAAAACCGGAACCATCCGCTTTATCGGAACAATCAGCAACATTGATACGGAGCGCCTGCTTTCCCCTGACCACACGGAGGAGGGAATCGATCCTCTGACCGGACTTCTGCACCCATCCTATATTCAAAAGGCGGCAGATTCGATTTTGTCCGAGGAAACGAAGAACAGTGTCTGCGCCCTTATGCTTCTTCAGCTGGACCATTTTTCAAATATCAAAAAAACCACTGGTGATTTATATACAAAACAAATCGAAAAACAGGTGGCAGATAAGTTAAAGACCTCTTTCCGCACGACTGACTTAATCGGCTATTCTGAAAACGGCTGTTATACGGTCTTTATGCGGGACATTCCGGAGCACATTGTAACCATGCGTGCCCTGCAGGTTTTAAAGGCAATTCCGGAAGTATCCATTCCCAAATCAGAAGAAGCCGGAAACATCAATTTAAGCTGTTCTATCGGAGTTGCGCTGGCGCCGCTTGACAGTGACAATTACATGGATATGTTTCTTAAGGCAGACAGCGCCATGTATCTGTCCAAAGCCCGTAACGGCAATACATATTCCTATTTTAACAGCGAGGTAGACGCCAGACAGCGGGGCGGCACATAGAAAAAAAGCATTTTTCAAACACGCTTCAGGGGAACATGCACATGAGAGAGAAGCCTGCAGATGCATTCAGCAATTCCAACCGTTCATTCGAAAAACACATACCATTTTCAGACAGCAGAACATCTGCCCTGCTGTCTATGGACGAATTATGTAAACTACTGTCCATCTCGTCTTCCACCGGAAAGAACTGGTTAAAGTCAGGAAAGCTGGTTCCCTCCGAAATATCCGGCAAAACCCCTTATTTCACACAGCAATACGCAGGACAGCTAAAGCAGGCCCTGCTTTCTGGCAGTATCCCTGCTTTAAAAAGCAGAAGAAACAAAAAATATATTGCCGGCAGCAGCATTTATCGCTCTTATCTTTCCTGTGGCTCCGCAAACTATCCCGCTGTACAAAAACTTCTTTCCCTCATCTACGGACACGATTCTATCCCTCTCTCATCGATAAACAGTCTGGTTCTGGCTGAATGCGCACTCAGGCTCTTTTGCCGGAGAAATGAGATATCGCACGATTTCTCCCGTCCGCTTTTAACAGACTATCTCAGGGGGAAGCTGGATATTTCTCCGTATGCGTGCCTGATTGATGATCTTATACCGGACTCCGGGAATGCTTTCGATACCGTACAAAATTATTCACATTTATTCTGCATCCCTTATAAGTATAACGACGGGGAGGACTTATTAGGCCTGCTCTACCTTTCCTTAAAAAATATAGGCTCCAGAAAAGCCTCTGGCGCTTATTATACGCCCATGTCCATTGCTGCGCAGCTCATGAAGCACCTCGCCATAACTGCCCATTCCTTTCAGGAAATGAATCTTTTAGACCCCTGCTGCGGTACGGGAAGCTTTTTCACTCATCTGCCCGAATCGGTCAGACTCGAACAGGTGTTTGGTATGGATATTGACCCGGATGCCATTAAACTGGCCCGTATCAACCTGGCACTCCGCTACCGGCCCCAAAATACGGATTGTCTCTATAATCAGATTAAGGTTTCGGATTTTTTAAGATGCCCTCCCTCTAAAACCTTTCACTGTATTTTCGGAAACCCCCCGTGGGGATATCAGTTTAATGAGAAACAATCTGAATATTTTAAGAAACAGTTTCAATGCGCCGCCGGAAAAACGACAGAATCCTATGACCTGTTTCTGGAACAGGCGCTGAAGCACTTAGAGACAGACGGCATCCTCTCCTTCATCCTTCCTGAGGCCGTATTAAACGTAAAAACACATGCACCGATCCGAAAACAGCTCCTAAAACAGACTTCCCTCACCATGCTGGATTACCTGGGAAATCCCTTTGGAAACGTACAGTGTCCCTGTATCATTCTGGAATTGAAAAATACAAAAAAACCGCTTTCCACTCCGGGACTTTACATCAAAAACAAAAACACTGCTTTTACCATACATACAAACCGGGATGTATCTGCCGACTGTTTTCATTTTACTGCTGCAGATCTTGAATATTCCATCTTAAAGAAGCTGACTGACAAAAAAAAGAAAACGACACTCCTGCACCAGGCTGATTTTGCACTTGGCATCGTTACGGGAAATAACAAAAAATACATTTCCAGGACAGCCGCAAATCATAGCGAACCCATTTTAAAAGGGTCTGATATTCATAAATTCAGACCCGGCCCTGCAAACCATTATATTCAGTATACCCCGGAGCAGTTTCAGCAAACGGCGCCGGAGGCTTATTACCGTGCGCCGGAAAAGCTGCTTTACCGTTTTATCTGCAGCCAGCTTGTTTTTGCGTACGATCACAGGCAAACCCTTTCGCTGAACAGCTGCAACATCGTGATTCCAAAAGTTGACGGCCTTGCAGTCAAATATATTCTTGCAGTACTCAATTCAAGAATGACCCAGTTTGTATTTTATCATCAGTTTCACTCCATAAAGGTCCTGCGTTCCCATATCGAACAGCTGCCCATTCCTCTTGCAGATTCCTCCGAACAGGAACTGTGCATCCAGCTTGTGGACCAGCTGCTTGCCGAAAACCACCCGTCAGCTGTGACTGCCCTGTATAATGAACTTGACCAGATTCTGTCTGGTTTTTACCAGCTTTCTGATGAAGAATACGCTGTAGTCAAAGCCTCGCTTGACGGACAGAATCTGTTTTTATTTTAGATTGTGTCTGAGCATTGCTTTATGTCAACCGCGCCTTACCATTCATACTTTCTGGACTACGAATGCTCAGGATATCATGAAATTTGTTCCGAATTCAGGTCCGTCCGCCTATTGCCCCTGCCCCTGCGCTTCTCCGCCCTCCGGCTGCGGCTCCTGCGCACCACCGTTGTCCGCCCCCTCCGGCTGCGGCTGTGCTTCTGTTCCTTCCGGCTGGGCCTGTCCTTCTTCCGGCTGTGTATTATCTTCCGTATAATTCTCCCTGTGCATGCCGCATACACTTGTCGGCTCCGTTCCTTCCTCAAAGTATTCTGTTTTTGCCGG
Organism: uncultured Lachnospiraceae bacterium; assembly: GCA_947565255.1. Classification (GTDB taxonomy): domain Bacteria; phylum Bacillota; class Clostridia; order Lachnospirales; family Lachnospiraceae; genus JAAVZI01. Next base: position 4,728 of record CANOFI010000092.1, on the reverse strand, counting down.
ACAGGAATTGGTCGCAAGCTTTCCGGATGTCTGGCAGACCTTTACCTGTTTCATAGAATCCGGCACTTCGAATTCTTTATGCTCAAGTCCTTCGTGCACACGCTGCATGACATTTTTCCACAGCGTTTTATGATAAGACGCATCGTGCATACTTGTATTGACATCGTACCCTCCCCACACTGAACATGCGTAGTACGGAGTGTAGCCTGAAAACCACACATCATAAGTCGACGAGGTTGTTCCGGTCTTTCCGGCAATCGGCATATCTCCGAATTTCACTGCCTTTCCGGTACCCTGCGTCACCACATCTGTCATTGCCGTTGTCAGAAAATAAGCGGTGGACGGTTTTAAAACAATATGGGACTTTGGTTTCGTATTGTCAAGGAGTACTTTTCCGTCATGATCCACAACCTTTGTATAGAATGCCGGACGATTGTACACCCCTTTATTGGCAATCGTCGCATACGCAGCTGTAAGCTCCAGATTGGTCACGCCGTCTGTCAGACCGCCCAGAGCCAGCGGCTGGGCAATGTCCGTCTTTGTTGTTCCGTCGGCATATTTGCGGTTTTCTACCAGTGTGGTAAACCCAAAATTCAGCAGATAATCGTATCCGAGCTGGGGGGTAATCTCCGTAATACACTTTACAGCAATAATATTCATAGACTGCTCAATTGCCTTGCGGATTGTTGCCGTACCCCGGTAGCCGCTGTACCAGTTGCTCACCGGCCGGCCGTTGGAATACTTGTACGGTTCGTCTACATAAGTCGTTGCAAGCGTCTTGCCGGCACTGTCAATTGCCGGTGCAAAAGCTGCCAGCACCTTAAATGTAGAACCCGGCTGCCGTTCCGTCTCTGTTGCACGGTTCAGCGTCAGACTGGCCTCCTTGGCGCCGCGTCCTCCCACAATTGCACGCACATATCCGGTTTTATAGTCCATCAGTACAAGCGAAGCCTGCGGCTGCGGCGTAAAAGTCAACATCTCATCAATTTTGTCTCCCTCCTGCACAACGCTGGCACGGTACTGTGCAACCGCCTCATTCGCAACGTCTTCATTTTTATAAATCACTGAATATCCCGGGTCATTTGCCGTAAAAAACGCCTGAAGCGTACGCTCGCTGTAGTTATCCTGGGTTCCGTCCGGGTGGGTTACTGTCAGCCGGTATGTAATCCCAACCTGGGTTCCTGCCGGGAAATTATCCGGATTGTTAAACTCCTCATCACAAATCTGCTGGATCACCGGCTCCTGTGCAGAATAAATACTGAGACCTCCGCTGTATACAAGATTGTATGCCTGTGTTCTGGAATACCCTCTCTGTTCCTCCAAATCTGTCAGTACCTGTTCAATCAGGGCATCCTCATAGTATGTGTACGGTGAGGCCACCTTCGTCTCATCATTGACATTCTGAATCCGCTGGTACACATCGTCCGCAAGGGCTTCATTTTTCTCCTCTGCCGAAATATACCCTTCCTCTTCCATATTGTTCAGAACCTTTTCCCTTCGTTCCGCATTGTGTTCCGGATTGCGCACCGGATTGTATTTGGACGGATTCTGTGTAATTGCCGCAATAACGGCACATTCCGACAATGTCAGCTGGGAGACATCCTTATTAAAATACCGCTTGGAAGCCGCCTGTACTCCAAGTGTATTCTGCCCCAGGTTAATCGTATTTAAATAGTTTTCCAGAATCGCTGATTTATCCATCGTCTTTTCCAGCTCCAGCGCCAGATACTGCTCCTGAATCTTTCTTTTCAGTTTTTCTATAAAATGCTGTTCCTGCGTCCACTCCTGAAATACATTATTTTTCAGGAGCTGCTGGGTAATCGTACTGGCTCCTTCTGTAAAATGACCACTGGTCACTCCCACTACCGCCGCACGCAGAATACCCTTCGTATCAATTCCATTGTGTTCACGAAATCTGGCGTCCTCTATTGCAATAAACGCTTCCTGCAGATCCTGCGGAATCTCCTCAATTTCCACATAGATACGGTTCGAGCCCGACGCCACTAATTTTGTCATCTCATTGCCATATGCATCATATATCATCGTAGAATACCCGGTCGGGGAGACATCGATATTCGAAATATCAGGCGCACTTTCAATCACACCGCGAAACACACCGATACCGGCACATATGCCAAAAACCACGCAGGAAAGCAGCAGTACCATGACCACTTTAAATCCAATCACAAACATGCGTTTGGAAATCTTTGCAGAGCTTGACACAGCAGCCTGATATTTTTCTGAGGCACCCTTCTTTCCATAATTCATATATAATCCGTCCTTTCAACGCAGTTTACTCTCATCCGCCGCTGCACATAACCGACCGCTGCGGCACCCGATTTTCATATACAGTATACCAAAAAAAACCACTACGGTCAACTATTTCAGTCCTCTTCCTATGTACCCGTCCATCTCTCCCGCCCGAAAACGCCATTTATAAACAATTCTTCTTTAATGAGTATCTCCAGTCTCCGTAAAAATAAACAAGTTTCCTTATTTTTCTTTCTGAAATTCTAATTGCATATTTTGTATTTTTTTGTTATACTATTGTATAGCAACAGTCAAGGAGAACGCTATGTTACAGGCTTTAGACATTTCTTTTTATTATGGAAAAAAATGCATATTGAACAACATCTCCCTTCAGGCGGACCGCGGAATGTGCATAGGGATTTTCGGAACAAACGGATGCGGAAAGTCCACGCTTTTAAAGGTGTTATCCGGCGTTCTGACTCCCAGACAGGGCGAAATATATTTTGACGGAAAAAAGGCAGACAAAAAAAACGGGGTCTTTTTTCAGTATGCCGGTTATGTACCGCAGGATAATCCTCTGATGGAAGACCTGACGGTGCTTGATAATTTAAAGCTCTGGTATACGCACAGCAAATCGAACCTGCAGGCCGAGCTGAACCACGGCGTTCTGCGCATGCTGCATCTGCACACGATGTTAAAAACCAAAGTCAGCGCCTTATCGGGCGGTATGAAAAAACGCTTAAGCATCGGACTTGCGCTTGCCGGCCAGCCTCTGGTTCTTATTTTGGATGAACCGACTGCAGCACTGGATCTTCCATGCAAGGAAGATATCCGCAGCCATCTTAAGCTTTTTATGAAACACGGCGGAACGGTTATTTTAGCCACCCACGAAGAGCCTGATTTTGAGCTGTGCGACAAACGCTATCTGCTGAAAAACGGCAGTTTGACAAAAATCGAAAGCGGCATTCCCAACCAGCAGATTGGCGCTCTGCTCCGCGATTACACAGATGACATATAAATATACATTTAATTGAAAAGCATTGAATTTTCATAATTGTATATACAATTTAAACAATTTTAAATATTCAGTGGCTCTGCAGTTATTTAATAATATCAGGTGATTGCGAAAATCGTATGCAGAATGACGCATATGAAACAGAAGTTTCACAAATACCTGTTTAATAATATCACAAAAAGGAGAGTATCATGTCAAACGAAAACAACATTTACAACAGCCAGCCGGAACCGCAAAACACTCCCGCCTCCGGTTCACCGCAGGATGATTTTTCCCAGCAGATGCAGGGCAGTGACAGACCTTATGGCATGCCGCAGGAAAGCAGTCCGTTTTATGGTACAACAGCAGGCCAGGAGCCGCCCCATAAAAAGAAAAAATGGCCGATTGCCGTCGGTGTCGGGGCCGCTGTTGCCGTTGCGGCCGGAGCCGGAGCCGCGTACTGGTTTTTTTTCCGCACACCGTCGTTTGATACACCGACAGAGGCAATCACAAGCTGTATGTCCCAGTTAAACGAGCAGTTCAGCACGAAGGAGCTCGGTGTGAGCGAGCTGGAAGATAAGCTTGGTTCACAGGATATGTTAAAGGCCATACAGGAAGACGGCATGGACATGAATCTGTCGCTTGAATTCAAAGGGGGCAGCATAGAGGAGCTGTCAGCACTTAAGGGCACCAATTTTGAACTGGGAATGAAAAGTGACGTGCAAAATAACAGCGGACAGTTTTCCATCGGGGCAAACGTCATGGGCGTCGGCGGGGATGTGGATGTTTACTATGACAAGGATACTCTTGCCGTAAGCTCGCAGGATTTTCTGCCGGACTCCTACCTCGCCCTCAACAAAAGCGATTTACTCAAAAAACTGGAATCCATGATGGATGAGGAGGACAGAAACACCCTCAACTCCCTTTTTGACCAGCAATATACACAGGCCTCCCTGGCCCTGCAGGATTTCACCGATTATTGTGTAAAGCAGCTCCCGGATTCCCTGGTTTCCTTTGCAAAGGACTGGGAAGTAGAGGAAGACACCTCAAAAGACACCTTACAGATCGGGGAGCAGAGTTACAAATGCTACACTTACGATGTCACCATTACAGCGGAAGCCTTCAAGGAATTTTTGACGGATTACTGCGACTACCTGGCCAAATACGATTATGATGGCAACCAGTACTTTACTATGCTGGAACAGTCTCTGCCGGAAAAAGATGAAAGCATTGCCGATGCTATAAAAGATGCTTTAGAAGAACTCCCGGAATCTCTGAACGAGGACTCCGATGACAAACTGGAAATGACCATGTATGTATCAAAAGACGGCAAATTATTGGGCATGGACATCATGGAAAAGAAAGAGGGGCTGGAGGTTCGCTTCGGCGGTGAAAATCCCGGAAAAGAAATATATTTCAATTTTAACGCTGATAACGTTTCAATGGATTGTTCTCTTTTAAACATTTCCGAGGGCAATTCCGAG
>CANOFI010000091.1 GCA_947565255.1 uncultured Lachnospiraceae bacterium | reverse complement strand
GTTTTGGAGCTTCCCTCAAAACAGAATATTCTTCTTACGGACACGGTCGGATTTATAAGAAAGCTGCCCCATCATCTGGTGGAGGCATTTAAGAGTACGCTGGAGGAAGCAAAATATGCAGATGTAATTCTGCATGTTGTGGATGTGTCCAACCCGCAGATGGAACAGCAGATGCACACCGTATACGAAACGCTGGACCGGCTGGGCGTGCAGGAAAAACCGGTTATCACGCTGTTTAACAAAATGGACCGGTTAGAGGAGTCTTGCTGTTTAAAGGATTTCAGGGCTGAAAAGACATTGAAAATTTCTGCGAAAACGAAGCAGGGGTTTGAAGAACTGGTTGATGTGTTAGAGGATGCTCTGCGGGCAGGGAAGGTGTATTTGGAACAAATTTTTCCTTACGGGCAGGCCGGCCTGATTCAGATGATCCGGAAACGCGGCGAGCTTTTGCAGGAGGAATACCGTGAAGGGGGAATTTATGTAGAGGCCTATGTGCCGAAAGAGACGTATGCGATGCTGCGGTTCGCTGGAAAACCGGATTGACCGGATATACAACATCTGGTGTTATACAACAATATATAGTATGATAAAACCTCACAAATCATATATCTTGTAGAAAACGATTGACATGTCCTGGAAATGTGTGCTATAATCATAATACGCAGCGAATGTGTATATGAAATTACCCGGAAAGAAAGGAAATAGTAATGTTTAAGGTAAAGAAGAGAGATGGTGAAGTTGCCCAGTTTAATCTGAAAAAAATTGACGAAGCAATTTCAAAGGCATTTGTGGCAACAGAAAAGCAGTATAATGATGAGATTATTGATTTGCTGGCTCTCAGGGTGACAGCAGATTTTCAGGAGCATATCCAGGATAATGTCATTGATGTGGAGGATATTCAGGACAGCGTGGAGCGCACGCTGAATCAGAGTGGGTACACGGATGTAGCAAAGGCTTATATTCTGTACCGTAAACAGCGGGAAAAGATTCGGAATATGAAGTCGACGATCCTGGACTACAAAGAGATTGTCAACAGCTATGTCAAGGTAGAGGACTGGCGTGTAAAAGAAAATTCCACAGTGACCTATTCGGTGGGAGGTCTGATTTTAAGCAATTCCGGGGCTGTCACGGCCAATTACTGGCTGTCTGAGATTTACGATGATGAGATTGCACAGGCCCACAGGAAGGCGGACATCCATATTCATGATTTGTCCATGCTGACCGGTTACTGTGCGGGGTGGTCCTTGAAGCAGCTGGTGAAGGAAGGACTGGGCGGAATTGAGGGAAAGATTACGTCCTCTCCGGCCGGCCATTTGTCGGTGCTCTGCAACCAGATGGTAAATTTCCTTGGAATTATGCAGAATGAATGGGCGGGTGCACAGGCATTTTCTTCTTTTGACACGTATCTTGCGCCGTTTGTCAAAGTGGATGCCCTTTCCTATAAAGAAGTGAAGAAATGTATTGAGACGTTTATTTATGGAGTAAATACCCCGAGCCGCTGGGGCACGCAGGCGCCGTTTTCGAATATTACGCTTGACTGGACCGTACCGGATGATTTGGCTGAGCTTCCTGCAATTGTCGGCGGGAAGGAAATGGATTTCTGCTATAAGGACTGCAAAAAAGAGATGGACATGGTCAACAAGGCATTTATTGAGACGATGCTGGAGGGCGATGCCAACGGACGCGGTTTTCAGTATCCGATTCCGACGTATTCCATCACGAAAGATTTTGACTGGTCTGACACGGAGAATAACAGGCTGTTGTTTGAGATGACGGCAAAGTACGGGACCCCGTATTTTTCGAATTATATTAATAGCGATATGGAGCCGAGTGATGTGCGGAGCATGTGCTGCCGGCTGCGTCTTGATTTGCGGGAGCTGAGGAGAAAAACCGGCGGATTTTTCGGTTCCGGTGAAAGCACCGGATCAGTTGGCGTTGTCACAATTAATATGCCGAGAATTGCCTACCTTGCTGACAATGAAGAAGAGTTTTACCATAGACTGGACCGTCTGATGGATATTTCGGCGCGTTCCCTGAAGGTGAAAAGAAGGGTGATTACAAAACTTCTGGACGAAGGATTGTATCCGTATACAAAGAGGTATCTCGGAAGCTTTGACAATCATTTTTCCACAATTGGATTAATTGGAATGAATGAAGTCGGCCTGAATGCAAAATGGCTCAGAAAGGACTTGACACATAAGGAGACACAGAAGTTTACGAAAGATGTGCTGAATCATATGAGGGAACGTCTGTCAGATTATCAGGAAGAGTATGGGGATTTGTATAATCTGGAGGCAACTCCGGCGGAATCTACCACTTACCGTCTTGCAAAGCATGATAAAAAATATTATCCTGATATCATTACGGCGGGAAAAGAAGGCGATACGCCATATTATACAAACAGTTCCCATCTGCCGGTTGATTTTACAGAGGATGTCTTTGAGGCATTGGATATACAGGACGAGCTGCAGACTTTGTATACATCGGGAACGGTATTTCATGCATTTTTAGGTGAAAAGCTTCCAAGCTGGAAGAGTGCGGCGGTTCTTGTCCGTAAAATTGCGGAAAATTATGAGCTTCCTTATTATACGATGTCTCCGACGTATTCTATCTGTGGTGAGCACGGATATCTGGCGGGCGAGCAGTTCCATTGCCCAATATGTGGAAAGAAGGCGGAAGTATACAGCCGTATTACGGGATATTACCGTCCGGTTCAGAACTGGAATGAAGGCAAGAGCCAGGAGTACAAAAACCGAAAAATTTATACCATATTAAGTGAGGAACAGAAAGGCAGCGGCAAGTCCGAGACAGAAGAAAATGTGCAAAAGAGCATTGTGAAAATATCACAGAATCATGTGGAGGTGACGCCGGCTGCACAGGCGGCTTTGGATTCCTCGGAAGGGGAAAAATATTTGTTTACGACAAAGACCTGTCCGAACTGCAGAATCGCAAGGCAGTATTTGTCAAAGGAAAAGTATCAGGTGATTGATGCGGAAGAAAATGAAAGTCTTGTACAGAAATATGGAATTATGCAGGCACCGACACTGGTTGTGGTGGAAAATGGCAAGGTTGAAAAGTATGTGAATGCATCGAATATTAAAAAATTTGCAGAGGCCAGATAAATTGCAAAAATGTCTGTGAGAAATCAAGCTGCAGGCGGGATAGTGAAAAGTCTGCAGTAAAAATGCCCCGGTACTTCCTGGGAAAATTTCCAGGAGGTGCCGGGGCTTTTTATATGGTGCCTTTCATTTGCAGCGCTGTGTGTTTTTACACATGCCTTTCATTCGCAGTACCGTCTATTCTGTAATCAGCTCCCGGATTTCTACTTTTTTGATTCTTCCCGCTTCCAGAAAGGAAAACAGACAGAAGCATACGCACACCATGAGAACCGGTATGGCGAAAGTAAAAATATGAAACGGAACGCGGAAGCTGGAGATGCCGACCATGCGCAGAAGACTGCCCAGCATTTTTTCGGAATATGCAGCGGCAAGTCCGCAGCCTGCGGCCGCGCCGATTACGGCGACAATCAGAAATCGGATCATAAACTGCAGCCGCAGTCGCTGAGACGTAAAACCGACGGCTTTATAGATGCCGATGTCCCTGCGCTCCCGCAGAAAGGCCTTGGAGCAGACCATGTGTACGACAATGACAGAAAATATGGCGGAGAAAACGTATACAATGGCAGTCATGGCATGGATTGCAAGCTGGTATGTTTCATCCATAAGATTTTCAAAATATTCAGCAGTGAAAAGTTCACCGTATTTCTTATTCAGGAAATCGGCGAGTCCTTCGCCTTCGGAGCGGTCAGAGAGGACGCAGCCGATATAGAAGATATCGCATGCTTCATTTAATTTTTTTGCGGCGTTTCTGGTCATGCTGATGTTGACGCCCGCATCGTTCAGGTACTGGTTCACGCCTGAGATGATATAGTCGGCTTTTTTGTCGCGGTATCCGACCGTAACCGTGTCACCGACCTCCAGCCCCAGATTTTCAGCGGCAATTTCGGTGATGACGATTTCGTTGTCATAGAGAGGGGCTCTGCCGTCTGAGACGGCATTGATTTCTTCAGGGGCATCCCAGATACAGCACATAATCTGTTCTCCGTCAATGGAAAAATAGTAATTGCCGCACTGATGGAGGAAGCGTTTTATGCCGGTATATGCTCTGATTTCGTTTTCAATATCCGAAACGACGGCATCATCTGCGGTTTCGTGAAAAGCAAGGCCTACGTCGTAATAGGAGATGCCCATGGATTCCCAGGCGGATGTTGCGTTGATGATATTGCCGAGAACCATTATGGTGGTCATAAAAAATACAAGCATGGTTACAACTGCAAGCATGCCGAGATACTGCCTTTTATTGGAAGTGAATTGTCTGAGGGCAAGGCTCGGTGAAAGAAACCTGCGGCTAATCGGAGCTTTGAGCCTGCTGTCAAAATAGATTTCGCGTCTTGCACCGCAGATGGCCCTCACAGGGGAGACTGCGGCCACTTTTCCTGTGATTACAAACATGCACACAACGGAAAAGAGCAGGATGCCTGCAAGAATCAGCGCACATTTCCCGACAGAGATGCCGTCTAAGGGAATGATACCCGTAATCGGCTGAAATATATGGTTGATATAGCTGCAGAGTAAAAAAGCAGGAAGGATGCTCAGAAGAATTCCGGTGACCTCTGCGATTACATACTGCGCCGCAAGAACGACGCGGATTTTTCCTTTTGAAAAGCCCTGTGATTTCAGAATGCCGAGCGTGGTATATTCCATTTCGATTCCGGTCGAGACGCTGTGGCAGATAATGACGATGACTGCGAGTATGAGAAGCAGTACAAATACAATCAAAATCGAGCAGATCAGCTCCGGAAACAGATAGGTATAGTGCGTGCTCATTTCCCTTGTGATTGTACCGAAGCTCATATCCGAAAATCCGGTGTCAAGATTAAGTTGCCGGGCGAACTGGCCGTCTGTCAGTTCGCAGCCGGGAGATTTGTAAATGGAAAATTGTACGCCAATAGAACATATGTTCTCATCTGAGGCAGAAGCCGCTTCCATTTCCCCATACATTTTCTGATAATCCGCATGGCTGATATACGCATTTTTCCATCCGATTACCGAAGCGCCGAGAAGCGGGTCCTCCATAATTCCGTCGATGGTAAATGTATAATTTCCGGAAACCGTTGTAAATGTAATGGAATCGCCGGTTTCGCAGGACAGGCTGGTCTGGAGCCCCTGGGGAATATAGCAGTGTCCCGGTCTTAATGTGGGGGTCTCGTCCAGATATCCGGTTTTCTCTTTATTGAACAGTCGGTGGCCGGAGGTGGGTTCCTGAAGAAAAATATTGTTATTGGCGTACTCTGTATTTTTACAGACTGCTTTTTCAGAGATGAGCGTATCTGCGCCTGCTGTTGCATCTTCGACAAGCTTATGGTTTTTGATGCGGTCAAGCAGGTCTGCAGACAGGGTCTTTTTGTTTATCAGCGCAACAATGTTTCCGGTGTGCAGCCGGTCATGGGCATGGCCGATGCCGGAATGAATATTATCCTGTGCACTGAGAATGGAGATCATGGCGACTGCGATTACGAACATGAGCAGAATAATGCTTACGAAAGATCCTTTTTTGTGGCGTATATTAGCCTTGATTAAAGTAAATATTTCCATTTTACACCTCACCATTCCAGAGAATTCAGCCATACGTTTATCTGGTTTTCGCGGCTTTTCTCTTCTTTTGCATTATATGGGGGAAGGCTCAGCTCCCCGGTAATTTTTCCGTCCTCAAGGTACAGAATCCGGGTTGCGCGGACTGCCGCTTTTAAGTCGTGCGTGACCATTAAAATGCTCTGGCCGTCCTGATTGAGTCGGGTAAGAAGATTGAGTACCTCGATGGTGCTGGCTCTGTTCAGTGCGCCGGTCGGTTCGTCGGCAAAGAGCAGGCGGGGTGTATGGATTACGGCCCTTGCGATGGCGCACCGCTGCTGTTCGCCGCCCGATACCTGTGACGGAAGGTGTGTTTTTACATGGCCAAGTCCCATGGCTTCTAACAGGCTTTCGGCTTTTTCCCTGACCCCGGCAGCGGAGCGGTTTTTGTTCAGGTAACCCGGAACCGTGATATTTTCGAGCAGAGACAGATTGTTAATGAGGTGCATCTGCTGGAAAATAAAGCCGAAGTCCGTGCAGCGCAGGGACGTAAGTGTTTTTTCTTTCATGGATACAAGGTCGCGGTCTTCGTAGAAGACCTGTCCGGCGGTTGCCCGGTCCATGCCGCTTAAGGCGTACAGAAGCGTGGATTTGCCGGAGCCGGATGCGCCCATGACCACGGTAAAGTCCCCTTCAAACAGTTCCAGGTCAATGTGGGACAGCACATGAATCTGACCGCCGTTATGGGCAAAGCTTTTACATAATTGTCTGGCTGACAGAATGCTTTTTTTCATTGGATTGCTCCCTTTCAGTTATTTATTTTATAAAATGGATTGTATCAGAAAAGATATTAAGGAGTCCTTAAGAAAATGACTGCTTCCAATCCGTTGGGGTGATTGTGCAGCAAAATCTGTCCGTCCATTTTCTCAATGATATATTTTACGATGTACAGTCCCAGGCCGGAGCCCTGCTCGTTTCCGTAGTTTTTTCCGCGGTAAAACTTGCCGAAGATAAACGGCATATCTTCATCCAAAATTCCGCTGCCGTAATCCCGGAAATGCAGTTCCACGTAGTCTGATGCGGAAAGGACAGAGAGGGTAATGGTGGTCTTCGCATATTTTCTTGCATTGTTAATCAGGTTTTCACATACCTGCATTAATCGGTTTTTATCTGCACGGACGATTATTTTTTCCGCAGGAAGGGAAAGATGGATATCGTTGTTCTCAGCGCAGAGTTCTTCGACGCATGTGCGCAGGAAGCCGGAGAGCTCAAATTTCTCCATGGTAATGTTCAGTTTATCCAGGTCGGAGACGGAGTGGAGAAATAAGTCGTTTGTCAGCTTCGATACCTCGTCGCATTTGCGCATCAGTATGCGAAGATAGCGGTTTCGTCTCTCCGCAGAGGTATCCAGGTTGGCCTCAAGTCCTTCCGCGTATGCCCGGATGGATGCGATTGGTGTTTTGATGTCATGGGAGAGGGTTGCGATTATGGTTTTGTTATTTTCGACCGCCTCTTTTTCGCAGGAGCGCGCTTTGGTGATTTCGCGGCGCATGCTGTCGAAGGCCCATGTGAAATCCCCGAAGTAGTTGGAGCGTTCATAGTCAAGCGGTACATCGAGATTTCCCTGGGCGATTTTTTCGGCAAACTGCTTCATGGTTTCAAATGGCTTTAAAATGGCAATATATACATAAGAAAAGACGGTCAATACAAACAGTATGCAGATGCCGCATAAGAGGAAATAGCCGTAGTTTCCGTCTGTCTCAGTTTCTGTGCGAAGCTCTGCCTGCAGTTTGTCTGCCTGTTCGGAGAGGGTGTCCAAATCGCCGAGGAGTGCAAGCTGTTCCAGTTCATTGACTGCGATGATTCGCTGGGCAGCGGTATTTTTTGTTTGTGCTTTCTGGCTTTTTTGATAGAAAAATCCGGCCGTAAGCAGAAGAATGGCAGAAAAAAACAGGGAAATGCAAATCAGTCTTTTTTTCATCATGCCACCTCCAGCATATAGCCAATTTTATAGACAGTTTTAATGTATTGGGGGATTGCGGGATTCTCTTCAAGTTTTTCGCGGAGCCACCGGATGTGAACGGTCAGCGTGGACGGCTCCACCATGGAAAAAGCGCCCCATACATTGGAGAGAAGCTCTTCCTTTGGAATTGCCGCGTTTTTGTGTCTGCACAGATAGGCAAGAAGATCGAATTCCCGGAGGGAAAGGGAGACGGGTTTTCCTTTTTTACTGACGGTTCTTGCTGTGATATTGACGGTAACATCTCCAAAGGTATACAGTTCTTCTGTTTCGTGAAATCCGTATGTGCGGCGGAACAGTGCGTTTACCCGTGAGAGCAGTTCTTTCATGGAATATGGTTTGGGGAGGTAGTCATCTCCGCCCAGGTCAAGGCCGGTAATCCGGTCGGTTTCGCTTGTTCTTGCGCTTGCAAAGATAACCGGGATAGTGGAAGCCTTCCGAAGCTCTCTGCATAATTCAAATCCCGTCTGGTCCGGAAGATTGATGTCCAGTATAATTAAGTGAA
>CANOFI010000090.1 GCA_947565255.1 uncultured Lachnospiraceae bacterium | reverse complement strand
AAGCCCCCGTATTATAAACCGGAACAATCACCGACACCTTAACTTCTCCTCATCATAAAAAGAAAAGGACAGCCTCTGATAATGGGCAAAAATCTCATTTCTCATATCCCGCTCCATCTTCGCACCCATCATATGACCAAAATATGCAATATAAAAGTTGCAGAAGGCCTCCACTGCAACCAGTCCGACCATAACGCAGCCAAGACGTACAATCATCCCTGCCGCCTCCGACGACGTCATTTCCGCAAGATGACCGGTAATGTAACGCACAATAAGCGGAATAACCAGGGTAACTCCTGCCCCCAGCACCGCAAAAAACATATCTGAAAAAAACAGTGCCTTATAGGGCTTATAATACGAAAAAAATATTTTCCAGCTATATTTTTTCTTCATAGGAAATACAAACCTCTCTTTCTTCTGTTTTTTAAGCAGAACACCTGTTCTGAAAATTATGCTTCGCCGTCCGCCACTGAAACAATTCCTTTTCATAAATAACAGAACAAAGGTTCTGCCGCAAAATCAATTTCAAATACAACATATAGTCTACAATATCTTGTGGTTTGTACTATATATGGTATCTTATTCTTGTTTTGCGGCAGTTCCTCTGTTATCTTATCTCACAATATGCACCGTACATTCTTCATGCATCTGCAGCCGTTAAATCTTAAATGCATTGATTGCTTTTGTAAGCTCCCTCGCCCTTTCTTCGAGTTCTACCGTGGATTCGTACAGATTATCCACGATTGCCACCTGGCGTTTCAGTGAATCGTTCACTACGGAAACCGATGCTGCAGTCTCCTCGGAAACGGCAGAAATTCCCTCAATGGCAGACAGCGTATCATTTCTGTATTTTTCCATATTGGCAATGGTTCCTTCCAGAGCAGCAATATCACTCATAAGCCGTTCCATGGAATTGTTGATTCCCTTAAATACACTGATTGTATCATGCACCGTATCAGACTGTCTGAAAACAATATTTTCTGCCTGTTTTGCCACATTCATGGTCTCTTTGGCGTAACCTTTAATCTGGTCCATTACATTCTGAATCTCATTTGCCGCCTCAATGGTTCCCTCGGACAGCTTGCTGACAGACTGGGCAACTACCGCAAAGCCTCTGCCTGCCTCGCCTGCCCTTGCCGCCTCAATGGATGCATTCAGAGCCAGAAGACTTGTCTCCTCCGCAATTCCGTTGATGGTTCCGACAAAATTTTCAATCTCAAGCAGACTTCCCTCCAGTTTCATCACATTGCTTGTCACACTCTTTGTAATACTGGTTGTATCCGCCGATTTTTTCGTCAGATCATCCATCGTAGACATGCCATTGGCAATGATGCTCTTGGTGCTTCCTGTGATATGGTCCATCTGCTGTACAGTCTGTACAGCCTGCGTAATTCTCTGTGACAGTTCATCCATGAGAAGAAGAGAATCCTGCGTTCCCTGTGCCTGCTGGTTCATGCCGTTGTCCATCTCAGACACCGCTGTTGAAATCTGGCTGCTGGAATTGGTAAGCACCTCTGACGCCTCAGCCAGCTTTGTTGTGGAGGCAGACACATTCTGGGCAGTTGCGCTTACCTGGACAATCAAATCCCTCGAATTCTTAATCATATCTGCTATATTATTATCCAGAACCCGGAATTCATCCCGTCTGCCGGAATCCACGGAAACCGTCAGATCGCCGCTGGACACCACCTTCAGCTTATGACTGATGTGCTTGATTGTCAGCGTAATGCCGCGGATAATAAATATACCTGCAATACCGGCAATGACCCAGGATAACACTACAACCAGCAGCGCAATTGTCTTAATTGTCTTTGCTCCAGAATTTACCAGGCTGACCGGCACCATGGCACAGATTGCCGAGCCGTTATTGCTGCTCTTGCTCAGCATAAACAAATACTCATCCTTATCATAGGTAACATATTCAATAATTGTTGCCGCCTTATCCGACATCGCTTCCTTAAAATAAGACTGTCCCGTAAAAGAAAACTTATCCCCTGCCGCAGCTTTGCTGTCCTTAAGCAGAATCTCCCTTCCATCCGCTGTGACAAAAGCAGAATAACTTCCCTTTCCCAAATCCAGATTCTTCAATATATTCGTAATCGTCTCACTGCTGTAATCGACAACGATGCATGCACGCCTTGTCGTCATCGGCCTGATATAGGAACACGCATAGCTGTCCTTTGAATAATCTGAAAATTTCTCTGATAAAATATCATCTATATACTGATGGCTGCCAATCCAGTTTCCGTCCAGGCTTTCCAGACAGGCACCCTCCTCTTTTTCCTCTAGCGCTTTATAAAAGCCCGGCACTGCCATGGAATTGTCATAGTTGGAGACAACCGGAAGTCCCTCTCCCGGAATGATGTACATATTTTCTACGAACTCATTTCCCTTCTGTTTCACAGTAAGATCTACCTGTACATTCTGCGCCGCCTCATTTCTCGCCCATTCATTATAGATCGAGCCAGTCGCCCAGCGCACAAGATCTGTGTCATAATACAGCTGTTCCGACTCTGACACCGCCGATTCAAACCCATAATCCAGGTATTCCATCGTCATAATCATCGCCTTTGACATGGAATCCTCATAATTTTGCGCCATGCCTGACGCTGCAAGCGAATAGGTCACAACGCCGATAACAATAATACAAATCAGCGGTATTGCAAAGCCTGCAAGCAGCTTATACTTGATTCCAATCACCGCCCCGCTTTGCTTCCGATTCTGTGCCGCATTATAGTGAACTGTATTTTCCACCAGTAAACACCTCCTTTTTCTTTTGTTATTTTGCTCTCCGAATCATTTCCAGATAATTGACAAGTCCCTGCGACTGAGCGTACTGGTTCTGAATTCCAATTGCAATATTCTGGAAGCTTGCAATATCCATATTGGCATACTCTGTCACAACCGCACCATCCGCAATACATTTTTGCTTCGAGCTGTCCATCATGTCATATGTTACCGTGCGTTCCTGAAGTGTAGCGGCCAGCGCGGCCGTGTCCACCCAGTTTCTCTGTTCATTTGTCAGACTGTCATAATAATCTCCGTTCATAATAAACAGGCGCGTGGTATAGTCATGGTGCGTCTCACAGATATATTTGCCATTCGGTGTTGTATGGTGCTCCTTCAGCATCAGATTGGTATAGTCGTTTTCCGCTGAATCCACTTCCCCGTTGTTCAGCGCATCATACAGAACCCCCCAGCCGACATTGACGGGAGTCGCTCCTATGCCTGTCCAGAAATCCGAAACCACGCCGGAGGTCTGCGTACGAATGCTCAGCCCTGCCACGTCTGCCGCCTTCGTAATCGGAACCTTTCCGTAATAATCACGAACGCCTGCCGACCAGTAACCCATAATACGGTATCTGTTCTGTGTTTTCTGTAAAATCACATCCGTCATTGCAGAGCCAAATTCTCCGTCCATGGCTGCCTCCCAGTGACTGAACCCGTCGAAGAGATACAAAAGCGAAAGCATATTCACCTCGGAAACACCTGCCGACGACATATTGCCCGGCGAGCAGACCACCATCTGCACCTTGCCGGAATCCAGCATTCCAATCAGCTCTGCCTCGTCCTCCGACAAATCTCCGTCACTGCACACAACCTCAATATTACCGCCCGAAAGCTCCTCCACAACCTCCTTAAAGGTCTCCAGTCCGTAATGGTATGGATTGTCCTTTGAAGTCTGGTTCGATGCAATTACCATCTTTATCTTTTCTCCTGCATCCGCAGGCTGCTTCTTCACAGAGCCGTCTGCGGCAGAACCGATCGTCCTTCTGCCCGATGTCCCGCCGCATCCGCACAGAAAAACAGAAGCCAGGATGCCGACCATAACTCCCGAAATTAATTTTTTTGCTTTCATACGTATCTCCTTTTCCTTTTATCGGTATATAAAACTAAAATACTATCCTTATTTTACCACAACAGCCTACTCGGTGCAAGATAATATGCATTTATTATTTTTTGTCCATTGCGTATTAGCGTATCAGAGCGTGTCTGAAAATTCAGACACGCTCTGGAATAAACAGCCAATCCATATTATAAAAATAAAAAGAGGCTGTAACTTTATTCAGAAAAAATATTTCCGTTCATTATGAGATCGGCAACTGTAATTCCATCAAAAAAACGATTGGTCATTTCCTCGTATTTCTGCCACATTGGCAATGTTTTGCATTCAGCTGCACGCGCACACGGCGAATCCTTGCATTCCAGACAGGAAACAGGTGCAAGCGTCCCTTCTGTCAGCCTTAATATATGTCCGACAATATATTCCTCCGGCGCACGGTTTAACCGGTATCCGCCCCCTTTGCCGGACATTCCCTCCACCAGCTTTTCTTTTATCAGAACCGGCATGATTTTTTCCAGATATTTTAAAGAAATTTCCTGCCGTCCGGCTACTTCCTTCATCGGAATAAATCCGCCGTTCTGATGCTCGGCAAGGTCAATCAGAACCCGCAGCGCATACCGTCCCCGTGTAGATATCAATTTATTCATTTTATTTGACATGACAGCCCTCTCCTTCACATTTTATTCTCTTCAGACAGCAGTATTAAGGCTTCTAAATAACTGCCCCTGCTCTATTACTGCCTGACCGCTTCAAACGCGGCATCGAGGGCGGCAATTAAATCATTTATATTTTCGATTCCGATAGAAAGCCGAATCGTATTCGGCTTAATGCCCTGATCCAGAAGCTCTTCCTGTGTCAGCTGGGAATGTGTTGTGCTTGCAGGATGGATGACAAGCGATTTTACGTCGGCCACATTGGCAAGCAGCGAAAAAATTGCCAGATTATCAATGAATTTCTGCGCAATATCCGCATCTCCTTTGATTTCAAATGTAAAAATCGAGCCGCCTCCATTCGGAAAATAGGTTTCATACAGCTTATGGCCTGGCTCTGTCGGCAGCGACGGGTGATGTACCGCCTCCACCTGCGGATGGCTGTTTAAGTATGCAACGATTTTCAGGGCGTTTTCTACATGCCTCTCTACCCTCAGCGATAAGGTCTCCAGCCCCTGTAAAAACAAAAATGCATGAAACGGCGAAAGCGTAGCGCCTGTATCCCGAAGCAGAATTGCACGGATGTAAGTAACAAATGCCGCAGGTCCCGCCGCATCAGCAAAGGAAATTCCGTGATAGCTTGGATTCGGCTCGGAAATCCAGGGATATTTTCCGGAAGCCTTCCAGTCAAACTTTCCGCTGTCAACAATGACTCCTCCGATTGCCGTACCGTGTCCCCCGATAAATTTTGTAGCAGAGTGGATGACAATATCTGCCCCATATGTAATCGGCTTTACAAGATACGGCGTGGCAAATGTGGAATCGACGACAAGCAAAATTCCATGCTTATGGGCAATCGCTGCAACATGTTCTATATCAATGATGTTTGAATTGGGATTTCCAAGCGTCTCAATGAAAATTGCTTTCGTATTTTCTCTGATTGCATCTTCAAAAGCTCCCTCCACATCCGGGTCCACAAAGGTCGCCGTTATACCGGACGACAATGGAAGCGTGTGCGCAAGCAGATTATAGGTGCCCCCGTAAATCGTCTTAGATGCAACAATGTGTTCCCCGCTCTTTGCAAGCGCAGAAATGACATAATTAATCGCCGCCGCTCCGGACGATGTGGCAAGCGCCGCCACACCTCCCTCCAATGCGGCAATCCGCTGTTCAAAAATGTCCTGTGTGGGATTCGTCAGACGCCCGTAAATATTACCGGCATCTCTCAGTCCGAACCGGTCGGCCGCATGCTGGCTGTCGTGAAACACATAGGAGGTGCTCGCATAAATCGGCACCGCCCTCGCATCTGTCACCGGGTCCGCCTGCTCCTGTCCGATATGTAACTGCTTTGTCTCAAAGCTCCAGTTTTTTGGATTGTTCATTTTATCTGCCATATTTTTTTCTCCTCTATTCTTATTACCCACCCTCTTGGTAGGTTGGTGTAATGATAGCATGAAAAACCTACCATGTCAATAGGTTTTTAGAAATTTTTTCCAATCATTTGAAAGACCAATGTGTTTTTGCTCATGCAGTGGTCCGCTTATGCACTGCATCCGCTTATCTGCACTTATCTGTGATTCTCTGCCTTCCCCGGTTCTGCGTCTTTGGACGATTGAAATTGTATGCTGATATTTACGATTTCCGCATCCGTTCCTACCCTCATAAATGGTCCGTATAAGCCCACTCCTGACGTCACCACGTTATGCATTCTTCCTTTTTTCAAATAGCCACAAGAATTTTCCCAAATCAGGCGGCATGTCAGGTTCAGCGGAAAAATCTGTCCGTCATGGGTATGCCCGCACAGGTCCACATCCACTCCCGCATTTGCCAGTTCATCAAGCTCACGCGGTTCATGATCGAGTACGATAACGGGCTTTTCGGTATCCAGCCCTTTCATAATCTCCTCCGGCGTTTTCCTGACCTTTACTCCGCGGCCGGGCTTTTCTGCATCCGGTCTGCCATACAAATAAAAGCTGTCATTAATCAGAACCGATTCGTCCATTAGTAATGTGATTCCGGCCTTTTGCAGCAGCTCGTCCATTCTTGCATCGCTCTGCTTTTTTTCGGAGCCATCGGACTCAAAGGTAAAACCGCCTATGATTTTTTCAGCAACATCGTGGTTGCCGTAGCAGGCATATATCCCGTACCGGCTTTTTATTCCCTTCAGTATACGAATCAGCCGTTCAGGGTTCTCAAGACTGTCATAATCATTGTCAAAAATATCCCCTGCAATCACAACCAAATCCGGGGCCTGCGCGTTAATTTTTTCCACCATCCTTTGTATATGGTCACAACCGATGTTGTATCCCATATGCAGGTCCGCCACCAGTACAATGTGCAGCTTTTCCATCTTTCCTGCCTTTTTATCAACCGTAAAAGCATAATCGGCCGTATGAATGACTCCGGCATGGATGACCCCGAAAATCGTTGTCGCTGCAATAACTGCCACACAGAATGTTCCAATCAGTACATGAATTTTTTTTGTTCTTATCCGAAACGGCCCGGTCTTTTTTCTGCGCTCCATAAACAGAATCCCTAATCTCGCAATATCTGCAGTCAAAAGCACCATAGCCGTATACAGGCAGACGCCGTACCAGTAATTTCCAATCATCACCATATTTCTTTTTGCGCTGGACGCTTTCGGCAAAAAAAATCCGACAATCATTGCCAGAGAAAAAAAGGAAAAAATGACAATGACCGGAATTCTGATATATAATTTTTTTGTCTTTTCACTCATCATTCCAAGCCATATCAGCAGCCGGAATAAAAAATATAAATTAAGCGCCAGATACACCGGTGCCAGTAATATTGCAAACATAAATTCCTCCTGGTATTTTTTTAATTTCAAGATGGTGCAGGAATGCATGTTCCAACACGCTTTTACATTCTATGTATCGGGCTGATGGTTTTTTCTGCCTCTTCTTCTGACTTTTTCTATCATCCGGAAGGAAAGCCACCCGCAAATAACGCCAAGCACGGCCCCGCCCAGTACGTCTGTCGGATAATGCACATACAGGTACAATCTGGAAAATGCTATCAAAACCGCCAGAATACCCGCTATTTTCCAAAGCCATTCCAGTCCGGCAAAATCAAATGCCTCCCGCCCGGTGCGCCGCCCGCAGAAATAAAGCGCCGATACCGCCGCAAACGAAATTCCCGTATGACCGGATGGAAAGGAAAAATCCCCTGGCTTATGGATAATAACCAGAACATCTGTTCTGATATCATAAGGACGCGTGCGGGCAACCAGCGGCTTCAATATCCCATTGCAGAAGAAAAACTCCAGCAGAAGCGCTCCGGCCACAACAAATCCGGCCTTCCGCGTCTTTGGAATGATTAATAAAATAACTGTTAATAAAATCCATATGAAGCCCCCATTTGCCAGTCTTGTAACTGCCGGCATGACAATATCCCCAAAATCTGTTTTGAAATATTTTTGTATAAAATCAAGTATCTGAAAATCAATCTGCATGCAAGGCTCCTCTCTCCAATTATAATCCACTTAACCAGCTTTTGCCTATCTTTTCTTATGTAATGGCAGATATAATACCAGCTGCTTCTTATTAAGCATTTTAAGCATTTGCAAAACTCTTATTTTACTGTCAGAGTTTAGGCAATCTATACAAAAATGAAGCGACTCCAAAACGCTTTGGAGCGGAATTTTTGTATAGATTGCCTAAACTTGTCAC
>CANOFI010000089.1 GCA_947565255.1 uncultured Lachnospiraceae bacterium | reverse complement strand
TAAACCTGCCTATGCGCACCATCTGTTTTCCGCCTCCGGAACCGGTATTTCCATTCAGGATTGATACAACCGGCAATATGTAAAATGGCTTATACAGCCGTATGATGTCCGGGTTGGTGACATATTTATTGTTGTATCGTTCTAACACGATAATGACCTTGGTATATTTTGTCAGTTCGTCAAAATAAGACTCGTCCTCCTGATATTCCTCCAGACTGATGAAAATATGGGTGAACGCTTCATTGCCATGCCGGCGCTTTAATTCTGCGAGATTTCGGCAGACGTGGCACCGGACCTGAAGTTGCTGCACCAGATGCAGAATTAATTTGGAATATTCATCGCGGATGGTCATCATATCGAACTGCTCCATGTCAAAATAGGCGGCAATATTTAATTCCTGCCGGTTTTCTACCTGTCCGATTCGGTTTTCGTTCAGCACCCTCTGGGGAACGACAAATCGGAAAACACTGCCTTTACCCAAGCGGCTCTGCACGGTAATGGTACCGCCCATTTTCTGAATCAGGGCTTTTGAAATGGCAAGTCCCAGGCCTACGCCGCCTTTTTGACGGTTTCTTTTTGTATCGACCTGGCTGAAGCTTACAAACAGCTTTTCCAGATTGTCTTCCGTAATACCGTTTCCCGTATCTTTTACGGATACACACAGATTCATGCCATACTCTTCTTTTCTGGAATGGATGCCGATGATAACGCCTCCTTCATTTGTAAATTTGATGGCGTTGTCTACGATATTCATAATGACTCTGCGGATTTTTTTCTCATCGCCCATGAGTTCGCACGGAATACCTGCGTCGCAGTCCACAATCAGCTCAATTGGTTTATCGCCCTTGCGCGCCATCGCCATATTGATGACATCATTAATGGTGGACGTGATGCTGTACGATTCCTCTTCTATATCCATTTTGTCCTGCTGCAGCTGGGCGAAATCTAAGATGTCATTGACCAGAGACATCAGATTATGTCCCGCATCCCGGATGTCAAAGAGCTCTTCCCGAATTTTATCCATATCCTGTTCACGCAGTGCCATTTCACTCATGCCGCAGATTGTGTTGACAGGTGTGCGGATTTCATGGCTGACATTTGCCAGAAAGTCATCTTTGCCCTGCTCGGCATCGATTAGCGCATCAATGATGTGATCAATATGCTCAGTTGCTTCATCACGGTTTTTCAGCCAGATGTAGAGAACGATTTCCAGACATATAACATTGCCAAGCTGTGAAGCAAGAAGGGTAAGTGCATCGCCCGACTGCTTAATAAAGGTATCGGTGATGATGCCGTGATAAAAAATGATGAACAGCACGGTAAGCAGGCTAAACCACAAAAGCTTTACTTGGCCGTACAGTGCAATAATGACTGTCAGGACCATAAAGGTCGGTATGAGCTCCGACAGGTTATCTAAGTGTGCGGAACACAGAATGATTGTGAACTGGATGCAGGCGGAGGTGAATGCGGACCGAACCCGGAACGTTCTGTATCCGCTTAAAAAGATGCCCCAGCCGGCCGCGCCCAGCGCAAGTATGACACCGGTAATCCATGCCTTTTCACCGCTTCGAATCATGCCGATACACAAATTAATGGTATATAAGCTGTAGAGAATAATGACAATGCGTTCGATCGCTCTCTCATTCTGTTTGCTTTGATTAAAGAATCCCAATGTGTGACCTCCCAAATAAATAGACAAGCAGGTTTGCCGAATAAAAGCCAGACATTACGCTGCGGGGTGTCCTGTCAGTGCAGCTGCCGGTAGATTTTCTGTAAAATCTGAAAGATTTCCGGATTGAATTTTGTTCCGGCATCGGCTTCCATAATCGTTAATGTTTCTTCGATATTGTAGCGCCCGCGGTAAACGCGTTCCTCCGTCATGGCGCAGTAAGCGCTTACAACGGACACAATCTGTGCGGCGAGCGGGATTTCCGTTTCCTTTTTTCCGCAGGGGTAACCGCTGCCGTCCCAGTTTTCATGGTGATAATGGGCAATATCAATGGATAACTGCAGAAAATCGTTGTAATCGCCCATATCGCTTATGTCTTCAAGAATCTTGGCGCCGATTGTCGTATGCTTACGTATGGTGGTAAGTTCTTCCGGCTGAAGGGATTCTTTTTTCTGCAGAAGTTCGGTAGGGATTGCCACATTTCCCAAATCACACAGCGGCGCCGCCATTTCGATCGTGTCTATATAGTTATCGGAAATCAGGTGCCCGAATTCGGCTGACAGTTGCATGGCCTCCGTCAGAATCCGGCAGTTATAACTCAGCCGTTCCATATGGTTCTCGTCATAGCAGGCATTTTCCCGTGCTACGCGGATTAATGCATATAAGATGTTCTTTTTTTCAATTTCCAGCTGCTGCAGCTTTTTGCTGACTGACCTTTGCAGAAGCCGGTTGACCTCCATCAGGTCATTGTTTGCCTCACGTAATTTTAAATGCAGCTTCAGCCTTGCCTTTACGACTTCCGGGATAAAGGGCTTGGTAATATAATCCGCACCGCCGAGATTGAATCCCTCCACGACATCCGACGGGTCATCGAAAGCAGAAATAAAGATAATGGGGATATCTTTCGTGTTTGCATTTTCTTTCATTAATTTGCAGAACTCATGGCCGTCCATTTCCGGCATTGCTACATCAAGAATAATTAACTGGGGATGGAGCCTTCCGACAATTTTTAATGCCTGAACGCCGTTTTCAGCCAGAACAGGCTGATGTCCCATCTCCTGAATTATGTCCCGCAGTGCAAACCGGTTGTTCGCTGTGTCATCCACCACTAAAATTTGTGCGGCCTCTTTCTTCTTTTTTTCCTGCTCCATAGTTTATCTCCTCTCATCAATAATTGTTCCGTTACCGCAGCGAGAACGGCGTGCAGCAGCTTCCCTTTCCATGCCGGAAAATCAGAAGCGTATATCATGTATTATAACTTGTTTTGGCGTATTCTGTCAATTGATTTAGAAATTTGAATATGGAAATTACTTTTATTTTTACGGCGCGGGAAGGTGCCCTGCTGCGCATTTTGTAAGTATAAGTTTTTTCTGTATATATAAATACTTCAGGACCGTACTATTTTTACATAATTATTAAATTTTTGGAAATCCTATGAATGACAGATTTGGCTGGAAGTGGCAACACACTCATTTATTGGCAGCCAGGTCACAAATCAGGAAGGAGGAATTTGATGGAGCAGGTAAAGCTGCCGCTTGTGGATGAAAGCGGCTATTATGAGATAAGGCTGGAGAGCATCGGCGGCCTGGGGGCGAATTTGTGCGGTAAAATGCTGGGTGAACTTGGACTTCGTTACTTAGGACTGAACAGTGCGAGCTTTTCAAGCTACGGCTCAGAAAAGACCGGAACCCCGGTAAAGGCGTATATCCGGTATTGTGATGCGGCGAAGGAAATCCGCGTGCATGCTCCCGTGGTCAGCCCTCATATACTGGCAATTTTTCATGGGGCGCTGCTTGGAAAGGGGGAGGTTTTGCGCGGCTGTACAGAGCAGACGAAAATCATTCTCAACACAGACCTGTCCCCTGAGGAGGCTGCAGAAAAATACGGCATTTCATGCGGGGAACTGCTGTGCCTTTCGGCGCAGGCCATTGCGATGGAGAGTAAATCGCGCATTAATGTTGTCATGCTTGGCGCGGTGGGAAAAGCGATGGGATTTGTGCAGCTGGAACAGTTAGAAAGCATCTGCCGGGATACGCTTGGCAGGAAATATCCGGATGCGCTGCCGGGCAATCTGGAGGGTATCCGCAGGGGGTATGAGGAGCTTGGAGAGGCGTTTCGGACTAATGCTGATAATACCGATAGGAATACTATGAAAAAAAAGGAAAGCAGTGATATGCAGAAGCTGGGGTATGAGACAGCCCCGCCAGGCGGAATTATTCCATGGGCGGGAAACAGTGTGCTGGCGGACGTATCTCCCTCCCGGCAGGGGTATATTCCTGTTTTTCGTCCGGAAAAATGTATTAATTGCGCGATGTGCGATTCTACCTGCCCGGATATGGTATTCCAGTTTCAGAAAGGAACCTATAAGGGTAAGGAGATGATGGTCAACAAAGGGCTGGATTATTACCACTGCAAAGGATGTCTGCGGTGTGTGGCGATTTGTCCGACACAGGCGCTGGTGCCGGCTCTGGAGAAGGATTATCCTGATAAACCGTATTTTATGCCGAACCAGGATTTAATCCGCATGCCGGACGGATATGAGAAAACCGGGGCAAATGGCTATGTGACGTCAGAGTCCTTCCTGACGGAAAAACGGATAAACGGAGGTGAAATGTGATGGCGAACCAGGTAATGGAATATGCCAGCGGAAATGAGGCTGCGGCGCTTGCAGTCAGGCAGATTGGGTATGAGGTAATGGGATATTATCCGATTACGCCTTCCACGCAGATTGCGGAAGGGTTAGATACGATGAAGGCAGCGGGACAGACAGATCTGGTCATGATTCCGGCAGAAGGAGAGCACAGCGCGGCCGGTATCTGCTACGGTGCATCTGTGGGCGGAGGCCGTGTATTCAATGCAACGAGCGCCAACGGGCTGCTCTATGCCCTGGAACAGCTTCCGGTGCAGGCGGGAACCCGCTATCCCATGGTTATGAATGTGGTATGCCGGACGGTTTCCGGTCCGCTTTCCATTAAGGGGGATCACAGTGATCTGATGTTTGCATTGAACTGCGGCTGGGTTATTTTGTATGCCCACAGCGTCCAGCAGGTCTATGATTTTAATATCATTGCCCTGCGTCTTGCGGAGCAGGTGCGTCTTCCGGTAATTGTGGCTTATGATGGTTTTTTTACCAGCCATCAGAAGAAGCGGTGCTACCGGTTTGAAGAGGATGCGGTTGTTCGGGAATTTATCGGGGAGAAAAAGGAACCCTATCCCTTTTTTGACTTTGAACATCCGATTACGGTAGGGGCGTATATGAATGAGCCGGATTTGATTAATAACCGCTATCAGCTGCATCAGGCAATGGAGCAGGCGGCGCTGGAACTGCCAAAGCTGTATGAGGAGTATGGCAGCCTTTCTGACAGAACCTATCAGGCATGGGACAGTTACTGCAGCGAGGATGCAGAATATTTGCTTGTGCTCCTTGGCTCCTCTTATGACACGGCATTAGAGGCGGTGGACCGGTTAAGAGAACAGGGAGTAAAAGCAGGCGCTGTGACGCTGCATGTTATCCGTCCGTTTCCTGAGAAAGAGCTGTATGAGGTGTGCCGCCATGCAAAGCGCATTCTTGTGGCAGACCGCCAGGACAGTTATGGCGGGGGCGGCGGCAATTTCTCGCTGGAGGTTCGGGCAGCGCTGCAGAAATATCATGCCGGTGCAGAGGTATACAACATTGTGTATGGCCTTGGCGGAGCAGATTTTTCTGTGGAGGATGCAGAACGTATGTTCGAACTGATACAGAAGGCCGGGCAGCCTGACCTTGGCTATTATGGAATTGAGGCCGGGAAGGGCGGCGAGACCCTGCCGCTGTTTGAGCCGCTGACAAGGGAGCGGACGGTGCTGGAGGGCAGAAAAACCCTAAATGCGACAGCGCAGATGCCATCGCGTCTTGCCCCGGGACATGGCGCCTGTCCGGGGTGCGGGATTCCGGTCAATCTTAAGCTGCTTTTGCGCGGCATTGAGGATCCGGTGGTGCTTTTGTTTCAGACCGGGTGTGGCATGATTGTGACGACCCCGTATCCGCGCACAAGCTTCAAAGTGCCGTATGTCCATAATCTTTTCCAGAATGGCGCGGCAACATTAAGCGGACTGGCAGAGCTGTTTTATTATAAACAGAAAAAGGGAGAGTTTCCGGAGGGAGACATTGTGTTTATTATGGTGAGCGGCGACGGCGGGATGGATATTGGTATGGGCTCCGCGCTCGGAACTGCCATTCGGGGGCATCGCCTGCTGTTGTTTGAATATGACAACGGCGGTTATATGAACACGGGATATCAGCTTTCCTACTCCACCCCGAGAGGGGCGAGAAGCTCAACTTCTCATGTTGGGAAAGACCAGTATGGCAAGACGTTTTTTCATAAGGACATGCCGCAGCTTATGGCGGCGGCCGGCGTACCTTATGTGGCAACTGTGGCAGAGTCGAATCCGGCAGATTTTATCAAACGAGCCGTTAAGGCCGCAGGGTATGCCAAGGAATATGGGACTGCCTATGTAAAGGCGATTTCGGCCTGTCCGCTGAACTGGAATGACAAGCCGGACAAGGAGCGCAGCGTCATCGAGGCCGCGGTAAACTGCAATTATTTTCCGTTGTATGAGGTTGAGAATGGAAAAACGAATCTGGTTTACAATCCCGAAGAGGCAAATAAAAAGATTCCTGTCAGTGAATGGCTTGGCATGATGGGAAGGACAAAGCATTTGTTAAAAGACGAGTATGAGGAGCTGAGAAAAGAAATCCAGGCGGAGGTGGACAGGCGTTTTGCGCGTCTTTTGGCAAAGTCAGAGCATGAATTTCTGTAATTATTTATCAAATTATATCAGGAGGTTGTAAAAATGGCAGTAGATTTTAAAAACAGTGAGACAAAGGATAATCTGATGCGGGCGTTTGCCGGGGAAAGTCAGGCGAGGAACCGCTATACCTTTGCGGCGGCGCAGGCAAAGAAGCAGAATGAGCAGGTTATTCAGCAGGTGTTTCTTTTTACGGCGGAGCAGGAGAAGGAGCATGCGGAAATATTTTACAGGCATCTGAAGGAAATGGCGGGGGAAACCATCCATGTGGATGCCGGCTATCCGGTGGATATCACAGACGATTTGGCAAAGCTTCTGCGTATGGCGCAGCACAATGAATATGAAGAACATGACGATGTGTATAAGCACTTCGGCGATAAGGCAAAGGAAGAGGGCTTTGACAGGGTAGCGGCGTCTTTCCACATGATTGCGGAGATTGAGAAGTTTCACGGCGACCGTTTCGGGCGGTTTGCCGAGTGGCTGGAGCAGAAGAAGCTGTATGTATCGGATGTGGAGTGCGGCTGGATGTGTTTAAACTGTGGACATATCCATGAGGGAAAAAATGCGCCAAAGAAATGTCCGGTGTGTGACCATGACCAGGGATACTTTATCCGGCTCGAGCTTGCGCCGTATTCCGGGTGCCGGGGAGCATGCGAATAGACTGTAGAAGGTTGTACGAGGTTTTGGAAGTTTCTGGCTTTGTATGGAATGCCTGTTGCTGTTCATGCTGTATGGTGTGGGCAGTGACAGGCGTTTTTGTCCATGGCATCCGGCTTCTCCGGGGTATACATATCAGTGGCTGCTTCAATCAGCCTGGCTTTTGTTTCATAATTTTTTCCAGAATCTTTCTCAGCAAAAAAAGCAGCTTCTTGACAGTTCCTGTTCTACGTGATAAGGTATAAAATGTAAATATTATAAACGATATACTTATAACGTAAAGTAAAAGAATAAGAGGTTAAAATATATTATGAGTGATATATTTGAGCGCAAAGCCGGGATTTGGTGCAGCAGACTGAACCAGTTGATGAAAAAGCGTGGTTATACACAGAAAACATTTCTGAAAGAATATAAAAGCAGATATGGTGGAGGAACACAGGCCAATGTGAGTCGCTGGCTTCGGGTAGGTCATGTCACACAAAAAAATGGAACTGCTAAAGCAATAGGATTTCCATCTTACGAGAACATGTTGAATATTGCTGATTTTTTTGGAGTAACAATTGGCTATTTAACTGGAGAAACCGATTTTGAGACATTTGAAATGGAAAAAGCATGTCAGTGTTTGGGTATCGATGAAAATACGGGAAAAGCGTTAAAGGATATTGCTTCTGGGAAACGTATTAGATTTGGAAGGCACCAACTGAGGGAAATTAGGGCTACATTACGGTATCTATTAATGGCAGATAGTTTTCCTCGATTTATAAACGGATTGCGAGAATATGCAGAAAATATCTACCGGAAAAATCATCTTTTAGCTTCCCAGTGTTTAGATTATCAATGCGCATATGACGAACAGTATGGAGAGGTCAGACTATCAGAATATGAATTGCAAAAAATCTATTTTGAATTGATGAAAGAAGTTGTTTTAGATGCGCATTTACCAGAAATGACAATTCCCCGTCATGGAGAGGATGGATGGATTTAGTTGAAAAAATAAGAAGATTAGAAAGGAAAAAGACAATGAGTAAATATAACGCTTTATGGGAATACGTAAAAAAAACCGGAAAGCAGTCTTTTTTGCTGACCTTTGAGGAGATTCAGAAAATTGCGGGAATAGCCATCGACCATTCTTTTCTGAAATACAAAAAGGAATTGACAGATTACGGGTATCGGGTTGGGAAAATATCCATGAAAGAACAGACGGTGAGTTTTCATAAGGTTGACTGA